>PHCM01000140.1 GCA_002842255.1 Betaproteobacteria bacterium HGW-Betaproteobacteria-2
ATCAGGTCGCTCAGCGCATGCAAGCCCATATCATGCTCAACGATCAAGGGCTTGCTGTCCATAAACAGTCTGCATGGTTTTTTCCCATACAACTCGCGCACATAAAGACGTGCAAAACTGTCTACTATCGAATATCGGCTGATCAGGCCTAGCGGCGTACCCTGCCTGACCACTGGGAGCGAATACAGATGCGGGCAGGCTTCGAAGATGGCATAGACTTCGTCGTTGGTCGTCTCTGGAGCCACCGGATCAAGGTACTCATGCAGGCCGCTCAGATTGCCCATCAATCTTGAGCTGGGCACCGCACTCGGAAAAATGCTGAGTCTTTTTGAAAGGATCACTTCACGCACTTCCGGCAGCACCTCCGGCAATAGTTGTGGTGCCGGGCGGGCAAATAGATAGCCTTGCCCGTAGGCGATCTTGAGATCCTTGACGATACTGAGTTGCGCCTGGCTTTCGATGCCCTCTGCGATAACCCTGGCTCCCGAACATTCGGCAATGCGCTGAATCGATCGCACGAACTCGAGCTTGAGCGAATCGTTATTGATGTTCTGGATAAAATGTTTGTCGATCTTGACATAGTCCGGGTGCAGCTCTGACCATAAACGCAGACTTGAAAACCCTTCACCGAGATCGTCAATGGCAATCTCAAAACCCATCTTGCGATAATGCCCTGCGGCATTCTTGATCAACTGATAATCAAAATTCGGCGTACTTTCCGTCAACTCGATGACGATTGTCCTTGGATCCAGTCCCAACTTGTGGGTATAGGCCAGGATGGCGGCAATATTCGTGGCAAACTGCGTAAAGGATTCGGGGCTGACATTGATGAACAGCTTGGAAGGTGATTCGAAACCTCCAAAAGCTTCCAGCACCACTTCAGAACTGAGGCGCTCGACAACTGCCAGCCGGTTGGCATTCCTCGCCGTCTCAAACAACGTCAGGGGAAAATGCAGCGGACTGCCATGAGGGCCTCGTACCAGACCTTCATGACCAAGCACTTCCGCATTAGCGAGGTTGATGACGGGCTGAAATACTGCGTGCAGGCTACGGCCGGCAATAATCATATCCAGCTCGTCAAATGCCGTACGCAAGTAGTTTTCGGTTATATCCATAAACCCCACATTCCGGCTACTATCATCATGTCAATACAAAATACAATGGCACCAACAAGCAGGCTGGCGCCTTCTGCAAACACATCGCCGTACAACAATAAATGCGAGTTGTGACAGCTTCATGAAAAATCGACCACCTGCTCTTCAGATCGATTGAAGGAATATCAGGGGAAATGCAAGTGAACGAACAAGACAACGACATGAGCACTGACAGCTCCGTTTACAAGACGCTGCTGGAATCCACCAAGGCAATCCCATGGAAAATCGACTGGAGCACGCTGCAGTTCGCCTACATCGGCCCGCAGATCGAGGCCCTGCTGGGCTGGAAGCCGGAGAGTTGGGTCAGCGTGGAAGACTGGGCATCCAGAATGCACCCGGAGGATCGCGAATGGGTGGTGAATTACTGCGTGTCGCAATCGCAGGCGGGCACCGACCACGAGGCCGATTACCGGGCGCTGACCAGCAACGGCGACTATGTCTGGATACGCGATGTCGTCCATGTCGTGCGTAAGGAAAATGGCGAAGTGGATTCACTGATCGGTTTCATGTTCGATATCAGCGAACGCAAAAAGACCGAGCAGGAGTTGCTGACGCTACAGAAAAAGCTGGAAGAGTTCTCGTTCAAGGACGGATTGACAGGCATTGCCAACCGCCGCATGTTCGACTCCATCCTCGAAACCGAATGGGCCGATGCAAGGCGCAATCAGTCTCCTGTCTCGCTGATCATGCTGGATATCGACTATTTCAAGCAATATAACGATGAATATGGCCACATCCAGGGCGACATCTGCCTGACCAGAGTCGCCGGCATCCTGAATTCAGCCAGCTCAAGGCCGCGTGACTTCGTTGCCCGCATCGGCGGTGAAGAGTTTGCCATCATCCTGCCGGAAACCGATGAAGCTTCCGCCAGAAAAGTGGCGGAACGTTGCAAATTAGCCATAGAGCAGGAAAGGATCCCGCATACCAAGTCCGGTGTCAGCGATTTTCTGACCCTCAGCATAGGGCTGGCCACCAGGATACCGGCACAGACGGATAAAGCGCTCAGTCTGGTCGAACAGGCGGACAAAGCGCTGTATCAGGCCAAGCATCAAGGACGTGACCGCATCAGCGACGACAGCTGAGCGGATTTCTCATCGAGCAGCTAGCAGCGACCCGATTCAAACATTTGTACTGGAAAGATGCGCGGCGCCGATGACGCCGGCATGATCGCCGCTATCGGAAATACGGACGTCTACCCTGCCACGCAACACCGGAATCAGATCCTGATCCAGCCGTTGGCGGAACGCCTGCTGCATCAGCGGCCAGGCCTTGCTCATGCCGCCACCGATGACGACCTGCTGGACATCCACCACCTTGAGAATATGCGCCAAGGCTTGCGCCAAAGCATTTGCAGCCAGATTGAAAGCCGCCTGGGCATGCGCATCGCCCTGCTCCGCCAGTCTGGCAATCGCGTCGGCTTCCATTGCCTGGCCGGTAGTGGCCTCATAACTGAGGCTGACGCCGCTGGCCGAGGCATATTGCTCCATGCAGCCGTGATTGCCGCAACCGCATAAACGTCCACCCGGCTCGACGATCAGGTGACCCACCTCCATGGCGAAGCCGTGCGTGCCGGTGATCAACTTGTGATCGACAACCAGGCCACCGCCGACGCCAGTCCCGAGACCGAGAAAAATGAGGCTGGCCGCAGACTGCGGATGCAGCTTGTATTCGCCATAGGCTGCCGCATTGGCGTCGTTCTCCACTACAACGGGTCGTTGTAATGCTCGGGCAAGGTCACCCGCCAGGTCGACATCGCGCAAACCCGGCAGATTGGGAGACTGCAGCACGGTGCCGCGCACCGGGTCGATGAATCCGGGAAAGCCGATACCAACCGAGGCCACATCAGGATGCTGCTCCAGCATTTTCTGCAAGGCCCCGACAGTAATCGCGATGATCTGTTGCCAGGCTACATCCGGCGGATTGGTGTGACAGATGGCGGAAAAATCCGCATGGCAACGGTATTCGTCAACGACTTTCAGGTCGTCGACGACCGCCACCCGCAGATTGCTCCCTCCAATATCGACGCCGATACGCTTGCTCATGCCGTTTATTCCTGCCGACTCTGATCAACCACCCTGATCAACCAATGGCTTCGATACCTGGCGAGACGCGAACCTGAATCTCCAGATCCTCCACCAGCGCATCGGATGGCCATTCGAGCACCAGCGTCACCGCCTGCATGATCTTCTCGAAACCCGCCTCCGATTGCGACACACTGAAATGCGGGAAGCTGGTGAAAGCACAAGGCAGGCTGCTATGCAGATAGACAGAGCCGCCCAACACTTCATCTTCCAGCATGATTTCCTTCATGCCGGAGAAGCTCAGCGGCTGACCGAAACCGCCGAGGATATTCTCACCCGAACGATAACGACCGGCCGGACCGTCGCAGCTCGGCATGGCAAGATTGATCTCGACCATGAAGGAACCACGCGGCAGTTTGGTAAATTTGTACTGCGTCAGCAGGGTGTCCTTGTTCAAGGTGATCTTCTTGCCGATCTTGCCGCCGTTGAGACTGGCACAGAAATCCAGCGAAGTCTTGCCCGCCGTCGGACGGCGATAGCTGAGCTGTTTCATGCCGACCGCCTCGTCCTTCCAGAAGTCGATGAACATGGTCTTGCGGTAAGCGTCGACTGCCAGATCCGCTTCGGTGATCTCATGTTTGGAGCTCATGCGCTCGTGCGGATTGGAGATGCCACCACCGCTTGCTTCATGCACTGGTTCGGCATGCACCTTGCGGTGGTAATGCTCGGCCTGGCGCGTCAGCGTGTCGCAGAAATTATGATGTAGTGCATAGGTATCGAATTCGCAGATCGATGCCGTGCCGTCAAGTCGGGCGACCGCCTGCAACTGACCGTTCTGCAGGAAGGCTTCGTCATAGCCATCCATGTCCAGATCCTGCAGAACCTTATAAGGCCGCTCGGTGACCTTGTCCAGCATGGCTTCCAACTTCAGCATGGCGTTGAACACGGCACGACGCAGATGCGGCAGGTAGAGTCCGCCGAACAAGCCATGCCAGTAGGCATCATTGGCCTGGCATTCATAGAGCGCAGCCAGCATCTCCGGGCTCTGCTTGTTGGGCGGCAGCGAATGGAAACGCTCGGACAGCTTGAGCATGCGCTTGTGCATCCAGTTCGATTCCGGATAACGCATGAAGAAGTTGCGCCAGATGCCGCCACGCACAAAGGGCTTGGTCACTTCGTAGCGGTTGTTGTATTTCTCCTGCTGCACCAGGTCGGCATAATGATGGGCAGCCGGCACCGGTAGCGTCCACTCGTTCATTTCGATATAGGATGCGGTCGGCAGATAGACCACGCCGCGGGTCTTGGCCATGGCGTGATAATCGCTGTAACGCATGGGCTTGATGATGTCGGAGCGCAGCACGCCTTCGATGAAATTGCGCAACCAACCGCGTTCGTAGACCCACTCATAGGTCTCAGGCCAGATACCGAATTTCTCGATATCGTCGAAATAGATGGCAGCCGCCTGCTTGCTGTCGTCGGCCAGGCTTTCCAGATAGCCGACCACCTCTTCTGCCGGCGAGAACGGTAGTCGATAGCGCAGTGCCTCGGAGATCGGGAACAGGTCGATCTGGTGGCCGTCCTCCTCGGTCGAGTAATAACCGCCCAGTGCGCTGCTGCTCTTGCCGGTACACATGAAGTGATAATCATCGACGGTCACATAGCGAATGCCCGATTCGGACAGGGCCGGCACCACGGTAGATTCCCAGACACGCTCGGTGAGCCAGGCG
>PHCM01000141.1 GCA_002842255.1 Betaproteobacteria bacterium HGW-Betaproteobacteria-2
ATGTGTAACCAGACCTGAGCAGCGTGCAAGTTTAGCCGCTGGAGGGTAGGGCTGTCACGTTGCATTTTGTGAATCTTTTGACTACTGTGGAAGTCATTCGGGCAGAACGAGAGGCAAGGCAATGGCTGCATGGAACAAGGGCGTGGTGCTTGAGCATCGGCAATGGAGTCAGAAATTGCACAGTCTTTTTGTCGAGTCCGACATTGAGCCGTTTCAGGCCGGGCAGTTCGTCAAGATCGGCCTCGAGATCGACGGCAAGGTGGTCGGCCGGCCTTACTCCCTGTGCAACGCGCCCGAAGTTCGGCCGCTGGAAATCTACTATATCGAGGTGCCGGGCGGTGAGCTGACGCCCGTACTTTCCCGGCTGGCACCCGGTGACGAACTGCTGGTTGCGCCGCGCGCCAACGGCTTCATGATTCTGGACGAAGTGCCTGCCGGGCGGCATCTGTGGATGATGGCGACGGGCACTGGCGTCGGGCCGTTCCTTTCCATTTTGGACACCGCGGAACCTTGGCTGCGTTTCGAGCGCGTGGTGCTGGTCTATGCCGTGCGTACGCTTTCCGAGCTGAGTCATCAACAGAGAATTGCGGCCGTGCAACAGAAACACGGCAAGCAGTTCGTTTTCATCCCGTTTGTCAGCCGCGAGGTGGTGAGTGGTGCCATCAGCGGCCGCATACCGCAGGCGATTGCCGACGGGCAACTGGAAGCGGAAGCTGGCATTGCATTGAATGCGGCTGACAGTCAGGTCATGCTCTGCGGCAACCCGCAAATGATCGAAGACACGATGCAGATATTGATAGACCGGGGTTTGCGCAAGCATCGCCGCAAGGAGCCGGGGCAGATTACGGTGGAGCATTACTGGTAATGGATGAATTGCAACTTCCGGCCGCGGAATTCTTGCGGCAGCAGAGTGAGCTGATCTGTAGCAGCTATGCGCATTGGACCGGTCGTCAGTTGTTGCGGGGCGAAACAGGCGATCTTGCAAATCGGCTGTTCGAGGCGGATTTTGCCGTGCTGTCGCACGACACCAGGCCGGAACCTGTGTTCAATTACGCCAACCGCACCGCCATGCGATTGTTCGGTATGAACTGGGACGAGATCACTCGTTTGCCGTCGCGGCATTCGGCCGAACCCATGCTGCAAGAGGAACGTGCCGGTTTTCTCGAGCGGGTGGCAGCGTATGGGTATGTGGATGACTACTGCGGTATACGTATCGCCAGGGATGGGAGTAAGTTCATGATAGTGAATGCTACGGTCTGGAATCTGGTCGATGGAGATGGCAGTTTTTGCGGGCAGGCTGCCTTGATTCCGCAATGGCGCAGGCTTTAACCAGCCGCATTTGAAGCAATACAGGATGATTCTTGAACCCTGCATTTAAATTGCCTGTTACGGCTTTCGAAGAGTAATCTGGCAGAGGCTTTTCAATTTGCCGGCACGGTAGCGGATGACAATTGAATGACGCATGAAAATGACTGAATAACAAAAATGCCAATGCAACGTGTTCATTTCAGTTTGAAAAACCTGGGTGCTGCCCGCATCACCCTGCTTTACTGTGCTTTCGCCACCTTGTGGATTCTGATATCCACCTATCTAATTGGTTTTACCTTTCAGGACTCCGCTAATCTCGCCAGGTTCGAGCTGCTGAAGGGCCTGTTGTTTGTTTTTGTCACTTCCGGTCTTTTGTATCTGCTGCTCAGATTCTCCGATGATCGCAATATCCCGAACCATGAATTGATCGAGCAGGCCAGTCCGGCAAGAACTGCCGGCATCATTGCGCTGTTCGTTGCGCTCATCCTCATCGTGCCGCTGATCGGCTTTGCCATCATGAAGTCTCATGGGCCGCAGGTCGAGCAGGATGCCCTGGAGAACCTCGCCATTGTTGCGAAATTCAAAGCCGAGCAGATTGAACACTGGATGGATGAGCGTACGGCCGACAGCAAGGTGCTGGCTCATAGCAGTACGCAGTTCGTTCGGGGTGTGGGCAATCTTGTACAGGGGAATGATCCTGACAATCAGCATAGCGCCTATGTGCTGGGCAAGCTGGAAAGTTTGCGCATCAACTACCATTACAGCACTTTGCTGTTGTTGGATAGAGACCTCAGATTGCTGGTCGCGGAAGGGGAGCAGACCGAGGTTCCGCCGGAACTTGCCGAGGTGGTAGAGCGCGCAATTGAAAGTGGTCAGGTAGAACGTACCAATCTGTACAGGTCAGCCAGCCAGGATATTCATCTGGATTGGGTGGTGCCGATAAGAAGTGTCGGTACAGATAATCCGCAAGTGATTGCTGCTGTGGTTCTTCGCGTGTCGCCCGAGCAGTATCTTTACCCCACTATCCGGACTTGGCCGAGTGTCAGTGAATCGGCAGAGAGCATGCTGGTCAGGCGTGAGGGTGACAAGGTGCTGTACCTGAGTGAGCTGCAACGGCTTGATGGTACGGCATTGACTCTTGTATTACCGCTTTCCGACGAAAGCCTGCCTGCCGCTATTGCACTGCAGAAGGACAAGCCGGGAAGTTTGCGCGGCCTGGACTATAACAAGACGGATGTCCTTGCCGCATACCATCCGGTCGCCGGCACCGACTGGCGCATTGTTTCAAAAATCAATCGCGATGAAGTGCTTGCCCCCATGGGGGATATGACCTTGCTGGTCAGCAGCGTTGCCTTTGTTTTTGTGATTGCTATCAGTTTTGGCCTTCTGGTGTTGTGGCGGCAGCAGTTAAGGCTGCAACGTCTACTTACGCTTGCTCACAAAACCAAGTCAGAGCGTTTGTTGCAGCAGTTCTTCGAGATGCCCTTTGTCGGCATGGCGATTGTTTCTCCGGCGGATAAAAAACTGGTCAAGTTCAACGACCACCTGTGTGCCATCACCGGTTACAGCCGCGAGGAGCTGAACGGCAAAACCTGTCTAGATCTGAGTACTTCGGACGATGCAGATGCTTATGAGCTTGAGTTCAACCGTGTTCTGGAAGGGCAAACATCAGGCTTTGTCATGGAAAGACGTTTTTTCCACAAGGATGGAACGATATTGGTCGCCATCGTTGACACCAAGTGCATACGTAACCCCGATGGCACCGTGGATTATCTGTTTGCCACGGTACAGGACATCACCCAGCAAAAGGTCGCAGAGGCCAGGATCCAGCGCCTGACCCATCTTTATGCGGCTCTTTCTGCATGTAACAAGGCCATCGTCCGCTTCACCACTGAGCAGGCGCTGTTCAAGAAGATCTGCGAGGTCTGCGTTACCTATGGCGGCATGAAAATGGCCTGGTTAGGTATTATCGACCCCAAGACCAATATGGTGGAAGCGGTAGCCAGTTATGGCGATGACATCGGCTATCTGCAGGATATCAAGATTTCCTGTGATGCCGACAACCCCTATGGGCAAGGCCCGACGGGCCGGGCGATCCGGCAGAATCAGCCTTACTGGTGTCAGGATTATGCAGCTACCCCGATTACCGCCAGCTGGCAGGGGCGCAGTCGTGGCAACTGGGGCTCCTCGGCTGCCATTCCCATCAGCCGGGCTGGTGCGGTAGTGGGTACGCTCAATCTCTATTCTGCCGAGAAACATGCGTTTGATGCGCCGGTAAAACATTTGCTGCTTGAAATGGCTTTTGACATCAGTTATGCGCTGGATAATTTTGATAAGGAACTCAGGCGCAAGTTTGCTGAAACGCAGTTGTCGGAAAGCGAATCAAAATTTCACCTGCTGTTCGATCAGAGCCTGGATGGCTTGCTGGTGATGAATGAGCAGGAGGTGATGGAATGTAATCCAGCTGCACTCGCCATGATAGGCTGCACGCAGGAGCAAATGCTGCATAACCCGGTTTGGGTGTTTGCGCCGGCGCGGCAGGCGGATGGCATGTTAAGCCGTGAAAAAATGCAGGAGATGCTGGGAATCGCCAGAGTTTATGGCCGCTCCCGCTTCGAATGGACGAGCAAGCGACTGGATGGACATGATTTTCCCGTGGAGGTCAGCATGGTCACCATTACCTTGAACGGCAAGCAGGCTTTCTACACCACCTTACGCGATATTTCCGAGCAGAAGGATGCAGAGGCACGCATTCGTCATCTTGCCCAGTACGATGTGCTGACCGGATTACCGAACCGTACCTTGTTGATGGATCGAGTCAATCAGGCTATCAATATCGCCCAGCGTAACCAGCAACATCTGAGTCTCATGTTCTTTGATCTCGACCGTTTCAAGAACGTGAATGACTCGCTGGGGCATGGCGTCGGCGATGAGCTGTTGATCCAGGTTGCACAACGTTTGCTGGCGATAGTCCGTGAGCAGGACACCGTTGCCCGCATAGGCGGGGACGAGTTCGTGCTGTTGTTGCTGGATACCAATGTGGACGGCGCAACACGTGTTGCAGAGAAGCTGATGAGCTCGGTTGCCGAGCCGTATCGCGTCAATCATCATGAAATATCGATTACGCCTTCGATCGGCATCTCCGTTTATCCTGATGACGGGCGGGATTTTGATGACTTGCTCAAGTCGGCAGATATTGCCATGTATCGCGCCAAACAGTCAGGGCGCAATAACTATCATTTTTTTACGCTCAAGATGCAGGAGGATTCGATACGCACCATGCAACTGACGACTGCATTGCATTATGCGGTTGAGCAGCATCAGCTGTCCTTGAGTTTTCAGCCGCAGATATCATTGCATGACGGCAGCATCATTGGGGTAGAGGCTCTCCTGCGCTGGCATCACCCGGAGTTCGGCTGGGTGCCGCCGAATGAATTTGTCCGGGTTGCGGAGGATACGGGAGATATCTACAAAATAGGCGAGTGGGTGCTGCGGCAATCCATCATGCAATTGAAGCAATGGCACGATGCAGGCATAACGCTGATGAATATTGCCGTGAATCTTTCGGCAGTCCAGTTCAGGCATCCTCA
>PHCM01000142.1 GCA_002842255.1 Betaproteobacteria bacterium HGW-Betaproteobacteria-2
TACCAGCACGGCGACCCTTTGCGAGTCGGCATCCTGCTGGTCAATCTCGGTACGCCGGAGGCACCAACCGGCAAGGCTTTGCGCCCTTATCTCAAGCAGTTCCTCAGCGACCGGCGAGTCGTCGAGATTCCACGCATCATCTGGTGGCTGATTCTCAACGGCATCATTCTCAACATCCGGCCGAGAAAGTCCGCTGAAAAATATGCGCAGATCTGGACCGAGGAAGGTTCGCCTCTGTATGTGCATACGCGCAATCAGGCCAAACTGCTGCAGGGCTATCTCAGCACCAGGATCAACAGCCCTTACGCCGTCGAGTTTGCCATGCGTTATGGCAATCCTTCGGTTGCATCTGCCATACAGAAGCTCAAGGCCAGAAACTGCAACCGCATCCTGGTGATACCGCTCTATCCGCAATATGCGGCCAGCAGCAGCGCATCGGCCATGGACGATGTATGGCGCAGCCTGCTGCGCATGCGCAATGTACCGGCGATACGCACCATCCGGAACTACCATGACCACCCGTCCTATATCGCAGCACTTGCGGAAAGTGTCCGGCAACATTGGGCGCAGAACGGCAAACCGGAAAAACTCATCATGAGCTTTCACGGTGTACCGCGCTACACGCTGGACAAGGGCGATCCCTACCATTGCGAATGCCACAAGACCAGCCGTCTGCTGGCGGAAGCCCTGCAATTGGACAAATCGCAATACATGGTCTGTTTCCAGTCGCGTTTCGGCAAGGCTGAATGGCTGAAACCCTATCTGGCACCGACGCTGGAAGTGCTCGGCAAACAGAAGATGAAGCGTATCGACGTGATTTGCCCGGGCTTTTCCAGCGACTGCCTGGAAACGCTGGAAGAAATCGCCATGGAAGGCAAGGAAACCTTCCAGCACAACGGCGGTGGCGAATACCACTACATCCCGGCGCTGAACGAGCGCGACCGCTGGATACACGCGCTGACCGACATCGCGCTGGAAAACCTGCAAGGCTGGGTCAGTGCCGACTGGGATGAAAAACGCGCCAGCGAAGAAGCCGAACTCACACGCCTGCGCGCACTGGCCATGGGCGCCCAAAAATAGGCGCTTTGCTATACTCTCGTCTTGAATCCGGACTTAATCCGTAATCCAGAACCTATTGGAATGAACAAATGATCGTAATTACCGGTGGCGCAGGCATGATAGGCAGCATGATCGCCTGGCACCTCAATCAAAATTCAGACCGTGATGACCTCGTCATCGTCGATCGCCAGCATCACCCGGAGCAATGGCAGAACCTGGTGCACAGACGCTATGCGCACTATCTGGACAAAGATCAGCTGCTCGACTGGCTGAAGCAGGCCAAGCATATCGATGCCGTGATTCACATGGGTGCCATCAGTGCCACCACGGAACGCGACTTCAACAAGCTGGTGCAGGATAACATTCAATATTCCCAGGCCCTGTGGTCATGGTGTGCCGAACGCGACGTGCCTTTCCTCTACGCCAGTTCTGCTGCCACCTATGGCGGCGGCGAACAGGGGTACAAAGACGATGAAAGCCAGACCGACAGTTTTCGCCCATTGAACGGCTACGGCTATTCAAAGCAGTTCTTCGACCAGTGGGCACTGCGGCAAGTCAGAGAAGGCAAGCCGGTTCCGCCACAATGGTGCGGCTTCAAGTTCTTCAATGTCTACGGCCCCAACGAGTATCACAAGGAACGCATGGCCAGCGTAGCTTTCCACAGCTTCAACCAGTTCCGTGAACATGGCACGGTCAAGTTGTTCAAGAGCCATCTGCCGGAATACAAGGACGGCATGCAATTGCGTGACTTCATCTACGTCAAGGACGCCGCTGCGGTGGTCGCACATTTTCTGCAGAACCCCGGGCACTCCGGCATCTATAATGTCGGCACCGGTCAGGCACGTGCCTTCAAAGACCTGGCTTCCGCCGTCATGACCAGCATGGGCAAGTCGCCGGATATCACGTTCATCGACATGCCGGATGACCTGCAAGGCAAATATCAGTATTTCACCGAGGCCAAAATGGACAAGGTTCGTGCAACCGGCTACAGCCAGCCTTTCCATACGCTGGAAGAAGGTGTGCGCGACTATGTGCAGAACTATCTGCTGCAGGCAGACCCCTACGCCTAGCCGCTAAAAATATAGAGGACCCAAGGATTTGAACAACATTGAGAACCTGACTGCAGCGCTCGCGGAACACCAGGAGGTGATGAGCAAGCTCGCCGCCATGCTGCCGCAGATCGCGGCCGTTGCAGATGAGATGCGTGCCTGTATCGCCCGCGGCGGCAAGATCCTGCTGATGGGCAACGGCGGCAGCGCTGCCGACAGTCAGCACATCGCTGCCGAGATTGTCGGCCGCTACAAGAAAGAACGCAAGGGCCTGCCGGCCATCGCGCTGACGACCGACACCTCCATCCTGACCTCGGTCGGCAACGATTACGGCTACGAGTATATTTTCTCGCGCCAGGTCGAAGCCCTCTGCTCGCCGCAGGATCTGGTCATCGGCCTCACCACCTCGGGCAACAGTCCCAACGTCGTACGCGCAATCGAGACCGCCAAACAGATTGGCGCCGTCACCGTCGGCATGACCGGCGGCAGCGGCGGCAAACTCGCTGCGCTTTGCGACCACAACCTCATCATGCCATCGAGCGACACACCGCGCATTCAGGAAGCGCATATCTTCATTGGCCACAGCCTGTGTGATTTACTTGAAGCCGACTGATGCGTGAAAAACTGATTGAAACCGTAAAACATCGTTTTGCTACCGGCGACAAAACCGCGCTGGTCATCGGTGACCTGATGCTGGACCGTTACCTGATCGGTGAGGTAGAGCGCATTTCACCCGAGGCCCCCGTGCCTGTCGTGCTGTTGAAACAGGAAAACGAGCGCGCCGGCGGAGCCGCCAATGTCGCGGCCAACCTGTCCCTGCTTGGCATCAACACGGTCATGGCCGGTGTCATTGGTGATGATGCCGAAGGCCGTGCCTTACTGGAAATGCTGCAGGGATTGAATATCAGCAGCAGCGCGATTGTCACGTCACACCAGCGCCCGACCGTGACCAAGACCCGCATCCTCGGCGGCCATCAACAAATGATGCGACTGGACAAGGAAAGCCGGCTGACATTTACCGATACCGAAGCCAGCACACTGCTCAAACAGGTTTCACAAGCCATCGCACAGAAACCTGCCGTGATTATCCTTTCCGATTACGCCAAGGGCGTACTGAGCACTGAACTGTGCCAGGCAGTCATCGCGCAAGCCAAAGCACTGGGTATCCCGGTACTGGTAGACCCGAAAGGTCGCGATTATTCGAAATACAGAGGCGCAACGGCCCTGACCCCTAACAAAAAAGAAACCTCGGAAGCCTGCGGCGTAGATGCGATTGACACCGAAAGACTGCTGCAAGCAGCAGCTGAACTCAGGGATCAACTCGGTTTGGAATTCCTTGCAGTGACCCGTGGGGAAGAAGGCATCTCCCTGCTGGAAAAAAACGAAACCATCCATATCCCGGCGGCAGCGAAACAGGTGTTCGACGTTTCCGGTGCCGGCGATACCGTGATCGCCACACTGGCCGCAGGCCTGATACATGGCCTGAGCCATCGCCAGGCTTTCGAACTAGCCAATATCGCCGCCGGTATCGTGGTCGGCAAGGTCGGCACGGTACCGGTCAACCGCGAAGAACTGCTGGCAGAACTCATATCGCAGGACTCAGTTGAACAGGCAGACAAAATCTGCGAACTGGACACCCTGCTGGTCCGTGTCAAGCAGTGGAAACAACAGAAAAAACGCATCGTATTCACCAACGGCTGCTTCGACCTGCTGCATGCGGGACATGTCACCTATCTGGAAGCTGCTAGAAAAACCGGCGACAAGCTGATCCTGGGTTTGAACACCGATCGCTCGGTCAGCGCATTGAAAGGCCCCAGCCGGCCGGTGATTCATGAAGCCGATCGTGCACGCGTCTTGGCTGCTCTGGAAGCGGTCGATGCGGTCATCCTGTTCGACGAGGACACGCCGTTGAAGCTGATTGATGCCATCCGGCCTGACATTATCGTCAAGGGCAGTGATTACACCGAAGACCAAGTCGTCGGCGGCAAGGAAGTCAAATCCTGGGGCGGCAAGGTCGCACTGATCGATATCGTGCCCGGCCGCAGCACCAGCAGCATCATCGAGAAACTCGGGGCCTGATGCGTATTCTGGTCATAGGCCCGTCCTGGGTTGGCGACATGGTATTGGCGCACAGCCTGTTCCAGGTCATCAAACAGCAGCAGCCGGATGCCATCATCGATGTCGCCGCTCCTGCCTGGACCATCCCTTTACTGGACCGCATGCCAGAAGTCAGCGGCAAGATCGCGCTGCCGTTCAAACATGGCCAACTGGATTTGCGCGAACGCATCCGCTGCGGGAAGTCCCTGAGAAATGCCGCCTACGATCAGGCTATCCTGCTGACCAATTCCCTCAAGTCGGCCATCCTGCCCTTCGCCGCAGGGATCCCGCTTCGTACGGGTTTTCTAGGAGAGCTGCGCTATGGCTTGCTGAACGATATCCGCCCGCTCGACAAACAGACACTACCGCGCACGGTCGACCGCTTCGTGGCACTCGGCCTCAAGAAAAACCAACCGCTTCCGGCTAACATCCCCAACCCGAGACTTATTGCCGATGCTTCTCAGGCGGCAGAGGCCCTCGACAAACTTGGAAAAAAACTGCCGGCAGTTCCGGTGTTGGGTTTATGTCCAGGAGCAGAGTATGGAGAAGCAAAGCGCTGGCCGGCCGAATACTATGCCGAAGTTGCTAATCAGGCTCTGAAAAGAGGCTGGCAAGTCTGGCTGTTCGGCTCGGAAAAGGATGTACCGGTAAC
>PHCM01000143.1 GCA_002842255.1 Betaproteobacteria bacterium HGW-Betaproteobacteria-2
CTTGGCCTGCCCGACAGGAATCGAACCTGTAACCCCCAGCTTAGAAGGCTGGTGCTCTATCCGATTGAGCTACGGGCAGATTGTCGGGCAATCTAGACTAACTTCAAAAAATCTGGTCGGGGTGGAGAGATTCGAACTCCCGACATCCTGCTCCCAAAGCAGGCGCGCTACCAGACTACGCTACACCCCGAGGGCGAGAAATATATCCGAATCCGAGCCTCAGGTCAATTCCAATCTACAAGATAGTCGGTTTAATTATCATACCCTGCTAAAATAATGGTTTTTGCACACGTACCAATATATGTCAGCTCAAATCATCAACGGCAAGACCATCGCAGAACAAATGCTCGCCCGATTGAAGTCACAAGTCGATGACCGCATCGCCCAGGGAAAGCGCACACCATCACTTGCCGTCATATTGATTGGGGCAGACCCGGCTTCTGCAATCTACGTACGCAACAAGCGGCTGGCCTGTGAGAAAGTGGGTATACGTTCCATCTCTTATGACCTGCCTGCAAGCACTACAGAAACTGAATTATTCGCACTGATCGACGAACTGAATGCGGACACTTCCATAGACGGCATTCTGGTGCAGGCACCGTTGCCGCCGCAGATCGATGAGAAGCGCATCATCGAAGCCATCAGCGCCGAAAAGGATGTCGACGGCTTCCACCCCTACAACATCGGCAGACTGGCCGTACGGCAACCTACATTACGCTCCTGTACGCCTTTTGGTGTCATCAAGATGCTGGAGAGCGCAGGGCTGAAACCACTGGGCATGGATGCCGTGGTTGTCGGTGTGTCGAATCATGTCGGCCGCCCAATGGTATTGGAGCTCCTGCTGGCCGGTTGTACGGTCACCGGTTGCCACCGTCACACCAAAGATTTGGCGGCGAACGTCGCCCGCGCCGATATCGTCGTCGCTGCCGCCGGGAAACCCGGCCTGATCAAGGGGGAATGGATCAAACCCGGCGCCATCGTCATTGACATTGGCATCAACCGGCTGGCTGATGGCAGTTTGTGCGGCGATGTGGAATTTGCGGTAGCCAAGGAACGCGCCGGCTGGATCACTCCCGTACCGGGCGGCGTCGGCCCCATGACTGTCGCCACCCTGATGGAAAACACCTTGCTGGCGCAGACTTTACGCGAATCTTCAGTATGTTAGGAAAATAGCCCAGGGAAATACAGGCTGGACATTATTCCCAATCGTAGTAAACTTGCGCCTGCTTTATTTTTCTGTTAACGCTGATTTTATCGAAAACGGGGCTCAGGCCTCGCGAGACCATAATGGCTGACGTAATCACTAAACACTTTACTCCGTACGAACCGAAAGCCGGTGAGGAGTACATGAATGAAAAGCAACTCAACCACTTCCGTCAGATTCTCAATGACTGGAAAGCAGAGCTGAGTGACGATATCGACCGTACCGTGCATACCATGCAGGACGAAGTCACCATGTTTGCCGACCCTAACGATCGCGCAAGCCAAGAATCCGACATGGCGCTGGAACTGCGCAATCGCGATCGCGAACGCAAACTGATCAAAAAAATCGACGACACGCTGAAAAAGATTGATGCGGGTGAGTACGGCTACTGCAACAGCTGCGGCGTCGAGATCGGCCTCAGACGCCTGGAAGCGCGTCCTACCGCCACCCAGTGCATCGACTGCAAGACGCTAGACGAAATCAGAGAAAGACAGGTCGCTAAATAGCGAGCCGCCTTTCAGTGCAAGCTATGTGCGTTACGCAGGAGCTAAAGACAAATAGCCAAGAATTCACGGCACTGACACGGCCTGACTGATTTAGCCCTTAGCTCCATCAACTAGCCACAACAGCAATAAAAAAGCCCGCGTATGCGGGCTTTTTTATTGCATCCAGCGCTTACTCTGCCGGCTGCTCGGCTTCCGCCTTGTCCTCTACCACTGGCGGGTCGATCAATGCTTTCATACTCAGGCGCACACGGCCCTTTTCGTCAGCTTCCACGACCTTGACCTTCACAACCTGGCCTTCCTTGAGGAAGTCAGAAACAGCGTTCACGCGCTGATGGGCGATCTGCGAAATGTGCAGCAGACCATCCTTGCCTGGCAGCAAGGAAACGATGGCGCCGAAATCCAGCAACTTGATGACGGTGCCTTCATAGCTCTGACCGATCTCTACTTCTGCAGTGATGGCTTCGATGCGCTTCTTCGCTTCTTCACCAGCCTCGGCGCTGACGCAACCGATCTTGATGGTGCCGTCATCTTCGATATCGATGGTCGCACCGGTTTCTTCGGTCAGCGCACGAATCACCGCACCACCCTTACCGATCACATCACGGATTTTTTCCGGATTGATCTTCATGGTGATAATGCGTGGGGCAAATGCCGAAAGTTCCTTGCTGCCGTCGCCGACCGCTTCCTTCATCAGGCCGAGGATGTGCATACGGCCTTCCTTGGCCTGCGCCAGGGCGACCTGCATGATTTCCTTGGTAATGCCGGTAATCTTGATGTCCATCTGTAGCGCAGTCACACCTTCTTCAGTACCCGCCACCTTGAAGTCCATATCGCCGAGGTGATCTTCATCACCCAGAATGTCAGTCAGCACGGCAACGCGATTGCCTTCCTTGATCAGGCCCATGGCCACACCAGCGACCGGTGCCTTGATTGGCACACCAGCATCGATCAGAGCCAAGGTGCCGCCGCAAACGGAAGCCATGGAACTGGAACCGTTGGATTCAGTGATTTCCGATACTAGGCGGAAGGTATAGCCAAAATCTTCCTGGCTGGGCAACACTGCCACCAATGCACGCTTGGCCAGACGACCGTGACCGATTTCACGACGCTTCGGCGTACCAACGCGACCGGTTTCACCGGTACAGTATGGAGGGAAGTTGTAATGCAGCATGAAGCGGTCTTTGTACTCGCCTTGCAGTGCGTCGATGATCTGCTCATCACGGCCGGTACCCAATGTAGCCACCACGATCGCCTGCGTTTCACCGCGCGTGAACAGCGCAGAGCCGTGGGTACGCGGCAGCACGCCGGTACGGATGGAGATCGGACGTACGGTGCGGGTGTCGCGACCGTCGATCCGTGGCTCACCGTTCAGTATCTGGCTACGAACCGTCTTGGCTTCCAGATTGAAGAATTCCGTCTTGATCTTGTTGGCTTCTTCAGTTGAGGTTGCTTCCGTGATCAATTCAGCAAAAACGCGATTTTTGATTTCGTCCAGCTTGGCAGAACGTTCGCTCTTGGCCTTGATTTTGAAAGCTTCATTGATATCAGAAGCAGCCATTGCCGTCATTTTTTCAATCAGCGCAGTATCCTGCTCTGGAGGTGTCCAGTCCCATGCTTCCTTACCGGCTTCTGCGGCCAGTTCGTTAATGGCATTGATCACGACCTGCATTTGCTCATGACCGAAAACGACGGAACCCAGCATGACATCTTCCGGCAATTCACGCGCTTCGGATTCCACCATCATGACAGCCTTGTCGGTGGCTGCGATGACCAGGTCCAGTTCGGAGTCCTTCATCTGGCTGGCGGTTGGATTCAGCACATATTCGCCGTTCAGATAACCGACGCGAGCCGCGCCCAGCGGACCATAGAACGGAATACCGGAAATTGCCATTGCTGCGGATGCACCAATAATGGCGGGAATATCGGAATCGATTTCGCTATCGGAAGACATGACAGTCGCCACGATCTGCACTTCGTTATAGAAGGCTTCCGGGAACAGCGGACGCAATGGGCGATCGATCAGGCGGGAAGTCAGAATCTCTTTTTCTGACGGACGACCTTCACGCTTGAAGAAACCACCGGGAATCTTGCCGGCAGCATAGGTTTTTTCCTGATAATCCACGGTCAGCGGGAAGAAGTCCTGACCGGCTTTTACATCACGTTTACCGACAACGGTAACCAGCACAACGGTATCACCATAACTTACCATCACAGCGCCATCAGCCTGGCGAGCAATCTCGCCGGTCTCCAGAGTGAGCTCATGCGCACCGTACTGTATGGTCTTCGTCACTTTATTAAACATTTTCTATCCTCTTCTCTACTATCTACACAATGCACTCTTACTGTTCTAGAGTGGTCTCAGCAAGCAGGTATTTTCAAATACCGTCCAACAAAAAAGCCGAAAGCATCGCTCAACGTATGTTGATGCGATGCTTTCGGCTTGATATCAATTCACAAAAATAACGACGGTCTTGTGAATATCGAATTATTTACGCAGACCCAGACGCTCAATCAATGCACGATAACGATCAGCATTCTTGCGCTTCAGGTAGTCAAGCAGCTTGCGGCGCTGACTTACCATGGCCAGCAGACCGCGACGTGAGTGGTGGTCCTTGGCATTCACTTTGAAGTGCTCGGTCAGCGTAGTGATACGCTTGGTGAGCAAAGCAACCTGAACTTCCGGTGAACCGGTGTCATTTGCTGCTTGTTGATATTCGCCAACAATCTGGGCTTTTTCTGCTGTCGTAATTGACATGTTTTCTCCTGGATATTCTTTACCTGCAGTAACCGCGCATTTTAACCCTAAAAGAGCCGAGTTATCAAGCGCATATTGCGCAATTACGACATGATTTAACTAAAATTACGGTTTATCTCGAACCACCAACAATCTTTTCGGTGCAATCTTTCCGTCCCGGTCCAACTCACCCAGGCCGAGAAAACGGCCATCCCCGGAATAAATACGAAACAGCCCGTCAATCTTCATGCCGGACTTCCATACGCTTTGCCCTCGCATCAGATAAAAGACGCTGTCTGCATCCAGTTCCACCTGCGGCAAGTCTGCTACTGCAGCATCCGCCCCCAACAGGAGATCATCGCGCTCTTCCATCGCCAGCTGTTCCAG
>PHCM01000144.1 GCA_002842255.1 Betaproteobacteria bacterium HGW-Betaproteobacteria-2
ACGTCCTGTAACTGAATGGATGCGTGAAACCGCGACATTCAGTGCAGATAAACTGCAAAGTGGGGTATTCAGCCGCTTGCCCAGCGCAAATATCGAGGAAATGTTCAAGCGCATGGAGGCCCTACCGGTCAAGGCCGGCCAGGTCATTATCACGCAGGGCGCGGAAGGTGATTACTATTATCTGATCGAGCAAGGGCAGGCGGTCGTCAGCCGGGTCGATAGCGCTACGCAGAAATCAGTACAGCTGGCCGAGTTGCACGAGGGCGATGCCTTTGGCGAAGAGGCGCTGGTATCGGACAACAAGCGCAATGCGACGGTGACCATGAAAAGTGATGGCAGTCTGTTAAGGTTAAACAAAAGTGATTTTGTCGAACTGTTGAAGGCACCTATCGTCAGGCGCCTGGATCAGGCGACCGCCGACGAAAAGATCAAACAGGGCGCACAACTGCTCGATGTGCGTTTCAAGTCGGAATATGCATATCAACATCCGGAGGGTGCCATTAGTACGCCCTTGCATGAACTGCGCAGCATTGCACCGCAACTGCAAAAAGGCCGCGAATACATTGTCTATTGCCAGACTGGCCGGCGCAGTTCGGCCGCAGCCTTCATCCTGGCGCAGTTCGGGTTGACGGCCTATGTGTCGAACAATGCTACGAGAATAACCTGAGATTGATGTGCAGTAAAAACAACAAAACCCCGCCAAGGCGGGGTTTTGTTGTTTTTAGCCAACTTAAATGTAAATTAAGGTACGCTTGTGATCAAAGTGCAAGTGCCGCCATTTGCCATATCGCAGTTGGTTGCCGCTGTGCCAGGGAGTCTTGGAGTGCCAGAAATAGTTACACCGACAAGGGTTGCAGCAGTCAAGGCGGCAGCACTATCAATTTGCGTACATGCACCAGATGGTGGCGCACTTGGCGCTAGGCCATCAGCAATGGCGACTAATGAGGCGTTGACGTAGGATTTAGTTTCAGCCATGCAGGCACGCTCTGCAGACTTGATGGTGTAGTTTTGGTAGGCTGGAATGGCCACTGCAGCCAGAATGCCGATGATCGCAACAACGATCATCAGTTCGATCAAGGTAAAGCCCTTTTGTACTTGTTTCATCATAATTCCCCTATTAAAAAATGGATGGTTGCACACGGAAAACCGGGAGCGAAAAATCGGTGCAACGTAAGCAGTATTGAGCAATTGCTGTGCCAATGCTGCTTGATATCTTTCGCACACGAGAGAAAGCTTAGTCTATCGACCTGGAAAATGGAAACGCCGGAAACCTCGACTGCGAAACGTTGACAAAAATTGTCAGTATTCCGGCAGTGTTGTGGCGAGTTTCGACAAATGGCTGGTTCTTGCAGCAGGCGCTTAAGCTGGTAACGGAATAAAATCACAAGCAATAAAAAAGCCTCGAAAGAGGCTTTTTTATTGCTTAATAACATGAAGCGATTATTTGGCTTCGAGGGTTTTCTTCAGACCTTCCAGACCGGCATCAAATACACCGTTGACGGCATTGAGGGCAGTTTCGTCATCCTGGCCTTCGGGAATCGGCGGGTTCAGCTTGTATACGCGATAGAAGCGGCCGACCCATTGAACCGTCGTTTCGCCTGCGTTAGGGCCGGCTTTCACAGTCATGAAGGCGTTGTAATCGGATACTGGCAGTACGCCTTCAACGATTTCGTAACGCAGTTTCATGGCTTCGTCATCGGCACTGCGCAGCTTCTCATGGATCGTGCCACCAGATTTCAGGGTCAGGGTGCGGAAAGTGTCATCGCCTTTTTTTTCCAGCTTGGTGCTGGCGACAGCCGGGTGCCATTTATGCATGTTGCCGAAGTCCTTGACCATTGCCCAGACTTTGGCAGGCTCTGCCTTGATGGTGACGGACTTGTCTACTTTCTGCGGGGATGGGCCGTGCGCCATGGCGCTGAGTGGCAGGACTGCAAGTGCAAGTAGTGCGAAAATCTTTTTCATACGGGTTTCTCCATTCCTATTTTAAAAACATCAAACGACTTCTTATTCACGAATTGCATCGGAATTCTTTAATAACACCCTCTGCGTCAACGTCTTCAATCCTGAGCATTGAGGATGAAACGTCCGAACGCGCGACTTTGTTGACCGGTTTTGATGGTATCGATAACTTTATGGGTGCCGGCATCAATCACGGTGACAGCATCATCTGACCAGCTGGCGACATAAACGCGCTGTGAGACCATATCAAAATCGATGCCTTCTGGAAAGCCGCCTGTGTCGACGGTGGTAATCACCTTCCTGGTAGTGGCATCGATGACGGAGACACTGTCATCCTGTGTGTTGGTGACAAATATGGTTTTGCTGTCCGGACTGATGGCAGCACAGTAGGGGCGTGTGCCGACCTGAATTTTGTGCGTCTGGCCGGTGGTTAGTTCGATGACGGAGACGCTGTCTTCATAGACATTGACTGCATACAAGTGACGGCCATCCGGACTGATACTGATGCCGAACGGGTGAGCACCGGCCGGGAGGCGGGAGGTGACGGTCATGCTCTGTGTGTCGATGACACCGATGTCATCGCTGTCACGATTGCTGACATACAGTGTCTTGCCATCGGGGCTGATGGCAAGCCCTGCCGGCGCCTTGCCGATACTGACTTTGTGTTGCTGTTTGAAATCCTGTGTGCTGATGGCAATCACACTATCCAGATACCAGTCTGCAATGTAGAGCGTCTTGCCGTCCGGTGAAACCGTGACGGCTACAGGTGAGCCGCTCAGCTGGATTTCATCAAGCACGACATTGCTTTGGCTGTCGATGACGGAGATGGACTGGCTTTCCACATTGGAGACGAACACGCGCTGAATCTGCGGGGATACCGCCACGCCGACCGGCCCTTTGCCCACAGCGATGGTGGCGATTACTTCATTATTATCGAGGGCGATCACGCTGACATCATGGCTGCCTTGATTGGTGATATAGGCGTAATCATTGGCCAGCCCCGGCCGGGATAAGGCAAGTAACGCGATAAAACAGCCGGCAAAAAGGGTTTTTGAATTCAAGAAGTGTACTTAAATAATGATTAGTGGCGTGCTGAAAACGCGGGTTGGCGGTTTGTGGTTGACTTGAAAGTATAAGCGTCAGCGCCAAACAGCGTCAAGGCGGCATCACGGCCGGTCGCGAATGACCTCTATCAATAAAAGGTGAAATATGAAAAAATAAGACCAAACTTTTAAGGTCTTTTTATCATGTTAGATCGCGATGGATATCGACCTAATGTAGGCATTATTTTATGCAACGCCAGCAACAAGGTATTTTGGGGTAAACGTATCCGGGAGCATTCCTGGCAATTTCCACAAGGTGGTATCAAGCACGGCGAGACGCCTGAACAGGCAATGTACCGTGAATTGATGGAAGAAGTCGGTTTGCGTCCGGAGCATGTCAAGATCCTTGGCCGCACCCGGGATTGGTTGCGTTACGACGTACCCACCAACTGGATCAAGCGGGAATGGCGAGGCAGCTACAGAGGTCAGAAGCAGATTTGGTTCCTGTTACGCATGGTGGGGCGCGATACCGATGTTTCCCTGCGCGCCACGGCGCACCCTGAATTCGACGCCTGGCGCTGGAACGAGTACTGGGTGCCGCTGGAAAGTGTGATCGAGTTCAAGCGTGACGTTTACCGCATGGCATTGAATGAGTTGTCGCATCATCTCAATCATGATCATCCGCGACGCAGTGTGAACAAGCAGGCGGCTGAAACCCGGCAGGTCAGTTGATGAACTGTTAAAAAAGTTCAGTTCGTTACGTTTTGTAAGTTCATGGCTTATTGGCCATGACCTCACCCAGACGGACAGCCCTGCCGGCAGCCCATTGCGGATTGAAATCCAGCTTGTTAGCCGGGAATAGCATGACGACGGTGGAACCCAGCAGGAAGCGCCCCATCTCTTCACCCTGTCTTAGGGCAATGTTCTCTTCATCATAACGCCAGCTTCGCACGGCTCCTGACCGTGGCGGATTGACGACGCCATGCCAGGTGGTTGCCATGCTGCCGACGATGGTGGCACCGACCAGTACCAGCACAAAGCAGCCGATGGTTTCGGACTCGAATTCACAGACGACGCGTTCATTACGGGCGAACAGGCCAGGCACGCCTTCTGCCGTTAGCGGATTCACCGAGAACAGGTCGCCTGGCACGTAATGCATGCTCTTCAGCTGGCCGTCGCACGGCATGTGGATTCGATGATAGTCGCGAGGGCTTAAATACAGCGTGGCGAAACTGCCGAACCTGAATTTTTCCGCCAGTGCTGTGTTGCCCGCAAGCAGGGCAGTTGCTGAATACTGATGGCCCTTGGCCTGGAATATCTGGCCGTTTCTGATGGCTCCGAACTGGCTGATGGCGCCATCCACCGGGCAAATGAAATCCGCATCGGCGATGGGCCTTGCATCAGCGCGCAGGGCGCGGGTGAAGAAGTCATTAAAAGTCGCGAAGCTGTCGATATCCGGCTCTGCCGCTTCCGCCATGTTGACGCCATAGCGGCCAATGAACCAGCGAATCACGGCCGTAGTCAGCCGTCCGGCTTTTGCATTGGCGAATTTTCCGGCAAGGATGGTGATGGCTTGTTTCGGCAGGCAATACTGGATGATGACGGCAAGACGTTTATGCACAAGGGCCTCGAGCTGAAATAAGCGGATGAAACATTATATGGAGTGATTGGCAGATAAAAAAAGGGCAGGACGTGAAACGTCTTGCCCTTTTCGGTTCAATATCTGTGGCTTAGTTCTTGGATTGGTCGACCAGTTTGTTCTTGGCGATCCAGGGCATCATGGAGCGCAGCTTGCCGCCGACCTGTTCGATCGGGTGCGCTGC
>PHCM01000145.1 GCA_002842255.1 Betaproteobacteria bacterium HGW-Betaproteobacteria-2
CAGAAAATCTTTGGTAGAACCCGGCCTGCGCGAGCGCGGCATCTACCTGCTGCCCAATTTGTTTACCACGGCTGCACTGTTTGCCGGCTTCTACGCCATTGTGCAGGCGATGAACGGCAAATATGAGCATTCAGCCGCGGCGATTTTCATTGCCATGGTGCTGGATGGTCTGGATGGCCGTGTGGCACGCCTGACCAACACGCAAAGCGCTTTCGGTGCCGAATACGACAGCCTTTCCGACATGGTGTCCTTTGGGGTGGCGCCGGCGCTGGTGATTTACGTATGGGCGCTGAAACCGCTCGGCAAGCTGGGCTGGATCGCGGCGTTTATTTACTGCGCATGTGCCGCGCTTCGACTGGCACGCTTCAACACCAAACTGGATGATAGCGACAAGCGTTACTTCCAGGGCTTGCCCAGCCCTGCCGCTGCAGCATTGCTGGCGGGCCTGGTCTGGATCTCGTTCGATAACAGGATTGCCGGTACCGGACTGCTGTTCGATTTGATCCATATGAAATGGCTGGCTTGGGCACTTACCGTGTTTGCCGGCTTGTCCATGGTCAGCGACCTGAAGTTCTACAGCGGCAAGGATATCAATCTGCGCCGCAGCGTGCCTTTCATCGTCATTCTGCTGATCGTCCTGGTGATCGTGCTGATTTCATATAGTCCGCCGGTGATCCTGTTTGTCGTCTCGTTGGTCTATGCGCTCTCGGGTTATGTGATGTGGGTTAGGGGCCGGCTTCTGAAAGGCCGGGATTCTCCTCTATCGTCTTGATAGAAAAAACAAAGCTCCATATGGTTGTCATCCGGCCATAAAAGCTTTATATTCCCATCACTATGTTTGCATACCAGAACATTTCAGTTTTTATCCCTGTCAGCCATCCGGTGGCTGAACATGCCGCACGCCCTCAAGATGCGCTGCGTTTGGCATCCCTGCTGCGCCCTTATCTGCTGCGCTAAGCGCGCGCAGACTATATACCCCCCCCACTACCAGTTTTACCAATGATCGTCATCTGATGCAGAAGACGATAGAATTTATTGATACAGGCAAGCAGGCGCTTGTCATTAAATTGATGGAAAAATCATGAAAAAGAACGAATTGATCATTTTTGACACCACTTTGCGCGATGGCGAACAAAGCCCGGGCGCGGCCATGACCAAGGAAGAGAAGCTGCGCATTGCCCGCCAGCTGGAAAAACTTGGTGTCAACGTGATCGAGGCAGGCTTTGCTGCCGCGAGTCAGGGTGATTTCGAGTCGATTCATGCTATCGCAGAAGTGATCAAGAACTCTACGGTCTGTTCATTGGCGCGTGCCAGCGAGAACGATGTGCGCCGTGCAGGCGAGGCCATCAAGCCAGCTGCCAGGGGGCGTATCCATACCTTTATCGCCACCTCGCCGATCCACATGGAAAACAAGTTGCGCATGACACCGGACCAGGTCGTCGAGCGCGCCGTGCAGGCCGTGAGGTGGGCGCGGGAATATACCGACGATGTGGAATTTTCAGCTGAAGATGCCGTGCGCTCCGACATGGATTTCCTCGTGCGCGTGTTCGATGCCGTCATCAAGGCCGGTGCCAAGACCATCAACGTGCCCGATACCGTCGGTTACTCGATTCCCGTGCAGTGGGGCGAGCGCATGCGCCAATTGATTGAGCGCGTGCCCGATTCCGATAAGGTGGTGTGGTCCACGCATTGTCATAACGACCTCGGCATGGCAGTGGCCAATTCCTTGTCGGCCGTATTGGGTGGTGCACGTCAGGTCGAGTGTACGATCAATGGCCTGGGCGAGCGTGCAGGTAACGCCAGCCTTGAGGAAATCGTCATGGCCGTGCGCACGCGCAAGGACGTGTTCAATCTCGAAACCACCATTGATACGACGCAGATCGTGCCGACGTCCAAGCTGGTTTCCAGCATTACCGGCTACCCGGTGCAGCCGAACAAGGCCGTGGTTGGTGCCAATGCCTTTTCGCATGAATCCGGCATTCACCAGGATGGCGTGCTCAAGCATCGCGAGACCTATGAAATCATGCGTGCCGAAGATGTGGGTTGGGGCGCCAACAAGCTCACCTTGGGCAAGCTTTCCGGCCGCAATGCCTTCCGCTCACGCTTGAAGGAATTGGGCATCGAACTGGAGAGCGAGGAATTGCTCAACGCGGCGTTCTCCAAATTCAAGGATCTGGCCGACAAGAAGTCGGAAATCTTCGATGAGGATTTGCATGCCCTGGTGAGCGATGAATTCATCAGCGATGCTTCCGAGACTTTCAAGCTGGTGTACTTGAATGTGTGTTCGCAGACCGGCGAAGTGCCGCACGCGAACGTGACCATCTCCGAAAACGGTCAGGAGAAAAAAGCCGAAGCAGATGGCGGCGGACCTGTCGATGCGACCTTCAAGGCGATTGAGTCTATTGTGAATAGCGGTGCTGAATTGCAGTTGTATTCGGTCAACAATATCACCAGCGGTACCGACGCCCAGGGCGAGGTGACCGTGCGTTTCTCCAGGGGCGGTCGCATCGTCAATGGCCAGGGTGCGGATACCGATATTGTCGTCGCTTCAGCCAAGGCGTATTTGAATGGCTTGAATAAATTGCACTCGAAATCCGAACGTGCGCATCCGCAAGTATAAATAAGCAGTTTAAAGAGATATCAGAATGAAAAATGAAGTATTGCCCAAGGGCAAGATACAGGTCACCAGTTATGACATGAACAGGCTGTTCGCCATGACCGAGCAACTGCGTAAGCGGGGCGGTCCTGAACCGGTCGGTCTTGATCATCTGGAAGAAGAGCTGGCGCGTTGCGCTGAAGTCAGTCAGGAGATAGTGCCTGCCGATGTCGTCACCATGAACTCAAGAGTGACGCTGAAGGACTTGACCTCCGGCAAGGAGATTACCTGCACGCTGGTATTCCCGGATGATGCCGATTCGACTCAAGGTCGGGTGTCCATACTGGCGCCGCTGGGCATGGCCATTCTCGGCTATCGGGTCGGTGACAAGATCAGCTGGCAGATGCCGAGCGGCGTGCATGAACTGCAGATTGAGGCCGTGCATTACCAGCCGGAAGCCGCAGGCGATTTCCAGCTATGAACAATGCCGGGCGCACTGACGTCCGTGCAAACTTCATGTTCTGAAGCGCCACCATGATGATGCGGTTTAATGCAGAAGGGCGTCAGCGCGTGCTGGTGCCACTAGCGTTGCTGGCGCTCTATTTCTTTTGGGGCGCCACTTATCTTGCCATGTTCTTCGCCATCGAGAGCTTCACCCCGTTCATGATGGCGGCGATACGTTTCAGTCTGGCCGGCGGAATTTTGTACGCCTTTCTGCGCTGGCGCGGTTACCCCGCTCCCGGGCCGAAAGAATGGCTGGGTGCGCTGATGGTTGGCGTGCTGTTGCTGTCGATCGGCAATGTTGCCGTTGCGGTTGCGCAAAAGACCGTTTCGACCAGCGCTGCCGCCATGGCGGTCGCTACCGTGCCCTTGTGGATAGGCCTGTTTTCGACACTATGGGGTGAACCGCACAGCCGTCGCGAGTGGCTCGGTATCCTGCTTGGCATGATCGGCGCAGTCGTGCTGGCCAGTGGCGGCGCGTTGCGCGCCAGCCCGGAAGGCGCGTTGCTGATTCTGCTGGCGACGGTCAGCTGGGCGTTCGGTTCGGTCTGGGGCAAGCACCTGCCGATGCCTGCGGGTGTCATGGGCAGTGCTGCGCAAATGCTGATGGGCGGCGCGGTCTTGATCGTGTTATGCCTGGTACAAGGCGAGCCATGGCCTGCCAGTATCAGTCATAAGTCTTTGTGGTCCATGGTTTTTCTTATATTCTTTGGCTCCATTATTGCTTACAGCGCATACCAGTATCTGTTGAAAACCGTGCGCCCGGCACTGGCCACCAGCAATACCTTTGTTAATCCTGTCGTGGCGATGTTTCTCGGTGTCTGGCTGGCGAATGAGGTGGTTGATGCGCAGGAGATCGTGGCCTTGGTCATCATCATTGTCGGCGTGCTGCTGGTGATGCCATTCAGGGCCAAGTCTGAAGTTTGAGTAGATTGGGGAATAGTTTGAATTTAGCGATATTTGATCTTGATAATACCCTGCTGGCGGGTGACAGCGATTTTCAGTGGGGCCAGTTTCTAATCGAGGAAGGCCTGCTCAAGCGTGAAGAGCATGAGGCCAAAAACATTGAGTTCTATGAAGACTACAAGGCGGGCCGGCTGGATATCTATGCCTTTCTCAAGTTTCAGCTGAAGCCTTTGTCCGACCACCCGCGTGCCAGGCTGGATCAGTTCCTGCAGCAGTACATGGAGCGCAAGGTGCGCCCGATGATGACGGATAAAGCCAAGGCGCTGGTGAACCAGCACAAGGCCAATGGCGACCTCTTGATGATTATCACGGCGACCAACAGTTTCGTGACGCGGCCGATTGCCACAGAGTTTGGCGTCGAGCATCTGATCGGCACCGACCCTGAACAGATTGATGGTGAATTCACCGGTAATGTCTCCGGCCTGCCGAGTTTTCAGGAAGGCAAGGTAAAGCGCCTGCATGAATGGATGGCGGTACGTGGCAAGTCGCTGAATGATTTCGAAACGACCTGGTTCTACAGCGATTCACACAACGATTTGCCGTTGATGAAGCAAGTGCAGAAGCCGGTAGCGGTTGATCCGGATGATGTGCTACGCGCCCATGCCGAACAGCAGGGCTGGCCAATCATCAGTTTGAGGTAGTTGAGATTAATGCAGCAGAAACTGCATGACAAACTTGGTGCCGGCATAAGCCAGCAG
>PHCM01000146.1 GCA_002842255.1 Betaproteobacteria bacterium HGW-Betaproteobacteria-2
TGGCGGCCCGGTCTGGGCCTGGATCGGCGTACTGCCGCTGGCGACCGGACTGATGAATTTCTGTCCGGCCTATAGTATTTTCGGCGTCAACACCTGCAAAACCAAACCGACCGAGTAACTTACCCCTGCGTCACGGCAATCTCGCCGTGACCGCTCTCGCCCCGGTTGTCGTGCCAGGTAAGGCGCACGGTATCACCCACCTTGGCATCACGCAAATAAAAGGTCAGATAGGGATTTTTCGAGATTCCCGTGCCCCACTGCGCTTCCAGCACGGTCTTGCCGTTCAGCGTAGCCGTCAGCAGCTGGATGAAATGGGCGGGAATGGTTTCGTCGAGGTCATTCTTGCGACGGCCGGTTTCCATCGGGTGGCTGATCAGCGCCTTGACTTCCGTGATACCGCCCTTGAGTTGGGCCCGCATTTTCATATCGCGCATCATTCTCTTTCCCTCAACATCCGCTCAATGAAACTTCAACCTGTTTCACTGCACTGAAATACCGATCGCCGGCCTTGACGATCACCTGCACATTCGACGTCTCCGCCATCTTGATACGGGTCACGACAGCAGGTTCGGCACCATTCGAGAACATGAAATTGGCGATCAGCGGCGTCGGATTCTTGTCGACCAGGATGGCGATCGCCTCGGTACCGGCGATGCGGCTCCTGACTTCAACCTGCACCACGGCCCCGTTCTCGGCAAAATCCGGCGCCACAATGTCAATCTCCTGACTCGGCGTCTCTGCCGGAATCTCCAGCCCTTTCACTGCTTCCGGCGCCGTCGTCGCCTCGAATGCGGCCTTGTTCCAGATTGCCGCCAGCACATGAAGCGGCGTCAGCAGCAAGGTAACGCCCGCCCCCAGCATCAATTGGAGAAAACTTCTGCGCTGCATGTTCCAGACCGGTTTGCTCAATTGAAAAATCCCTCCTTCTTCGGTTCCAGCGCCATCAGTTTGAGCTGATTCAGGCGCGCTTCGACGATCGACTGCTGATAGAAATCGCCATCGTTCGCTCTCGCGGCAAGATCCATCTGCTCCAATGCGCCCTGTAGATTATAACGGCGGTAGTAGGCTTCGCCTTGCGCCTGATGCCGCAGCAGGTTCTTGCCCTGCATCGTGTAGGCCTGCGACTTCAGCTCATAGAAATAGGGATCGTCCGGATAGGCCGGCTGTTTCTCCTCAACCAGCTTCAGCGCCAGATCAGGCTGACCCTTGGCAAGAAAGTGTTCGGCGTAGCCATAGGCCAGCGCACGATGATTGGGAAACTGGTTCAACGCCTGCGCATACTGCTTGCCGGCCCCTTCGGCATCGCGCTGCGCGACCAGTAATTTGGCGGCAAAAGTCTCGATGTAAGGATGGCGGGGAGCGTTCTTGCGTAGCCATGCCACCTGTTCGGCTGCCGCATTCAGATTGTTGTTGCGCATCAGCGCCAGACCGAGACCATACTGTTCGGCCGCTTCGTTGCTGAAACGACGCTCGCGTATGCTTTCCTTGAAATAAGTGACTGCCTGTGCGGCGGAACCGTGTGCGGCACGCAGCTTGGCGCGCACATACTGAAATTCCTGACTGTCCGGCACCTGGCGATAAGGCATGCTGTCGACACGATTCCTGACGTCGGTGATACGTTCCGTGGTCAACGGGTGGGTGCGCAGGAAGGAAGGCGCACTGCCATCGACGAAGCGCGAACTCTTCAGCATGGTGTTGAAGAAATCCGGCATGCCGCGCGTATCGAAACCGGCACTATCCAGAATCTGCAAACCGACGCGATCGGCTTCGCGTTCGTGTTCACGCGTGTAATCGAGCTGCTTTTGCACGGCACCGGCCGAAGCTGCTGTCATCGCTCCGCTGCCCAGTTGCGGATTGGAGCGTGCTGCCAGCAAAGCCAAGCCCAACGAGGCAAGATTGATCAGAGTGTCCTGTTGCTGCTGCGCCAGCATGCGCGCCAGATGTCGCTGCACGACGTGGCCGATTTCGTGGCCGACCACGCCGGCCAGCTCGGATTCGTTATTTGCCGCCAGTATGAGCCCGGTATGGATGCCGATGACGCCGCCGGGCATGGCGAAGGCGTTGATCGTATTATCCTGCACCACGAAAAAATTGAACTGCTGACGCTTGTCCGGCCCGTTGGCAACCAGACGGTAACCCAGATTCTGCACGTAATCATTGATCTCCGGATCACTGACCACCTGGTTGCTGCGCATGACATCGCGCATGATCTGGTTGGCAATCGCCTGCTCTTGCAAGGGCGACAGCACCCGCGCCGAAATATCACCAAGGTCCGGCAACTCGTTGGCCACAACCGTCGGCACCGCAAGCAGGCAAAAAAGAATCGTATAAATAATTTTCATCATTGCTATGATATCGGGATTAAGTATTCAGTTCATTCCGAATAAGCATGAAACAATTCACGCACTTTGATACCAATGGCCAGGCACACATGGTCGATGTCGGCGAAAAAGCCGAAACCCGTCGCATCGCCAGAGCTAGCGGCCTGATCCGCATGCTGCCGGCAACCCTGCAACTGATCATGAGCGGCAGCAGTAAAAAAGGCGACGTGCTGGGCATTGCCCGCATCGCCGCCATTCAGGGCTCAAAGCGCACCTCCGACCTGATTCCGCTCTGCCACCCCATCAGCCTGACCAAGGTCGGTGTCGAATTTGACATCGAGCAGGATAAAAACACCATCCATTGCACCGTCACCGCTGAAACCGTAGGGCGCACCGGCGTCGAGATGGAAGCACTGACCGCGACCAGTGTCGCCCTGCTCACCATCTACGACATGTGCAAGGCGGTCGACCGCGGTATGGTCATCAGTGATATCCGCTTGCTGGAAAAACAGGGCGGCAAATCAGGTCACTGGAAAATGGAAAAGTAGGTATCCTCCAATCGTGCCTGCACGAACACAGAAACATCAAGCCTGAAGACCCGGCACAGATCGAAAATCAACGCTGCCAATAGACGCGTAGCTGATTTTCCCCCGGATTGTAGTGCAGATCGAGTTCCCCCTGATAGGCATGGTGAACCGCTTCACCGATGCCGCGGGCAAGGTGGATGTCGGTCGTGGTGACCACCGTCGCATCTGCCTGCTGCTCTATCGCCATGATGCGCTTGAGCGGGTGCTCCTTGCGCTCATGCTGCTCGTGGTTGTGCACAACACGCAATATCTCTTTACTGTGCGCATCGAAAAAATCACCCGACAGGCTGACATAACCGGCGGGATAATCGTCCTTCTGTCGATGGCAGGCCGGGCAGGTTTCGCTATACGCATCCGCCGGCGCTTGCATCCACTGCCAGCGCCCCTTATGAAACACCGCATTGCACTGCGGGCAAACCGTCGGTTCAGGCAATTTTCCTTTCATGCGGTAAGCGTCGATATGCTGCTCGATCAATGGCCGGTCATGTGTCACGCGATGAAAACCGGAAGCAGGATTATGGATCGTCATTTTGCACTTCCTTTCTGAGGGGTACTGCTTGCTCATGGACAGGGCAAATAATGCAATATCGCCGGTCCGCATTTACTACTTAAGCTGGAATGTTATCAACAGCAGGGCAACAGCATAATTCGCGCGAGCACGTATCAAGACCCGGCAGCCTTAAGCATTCGCACTTATGTCTCCAGGTCCGCCCACGTGCTAATGTTACGGACAAAGAACGACCTGCAACACATGTGTGCAAATCAAATGAAGGGAGCGATATGGAAGTTCCGGTCATAGGCGACAGAACCTGCCTTTATCAAACATCCCAGCTGAATGCAGTGCTGGACAACATGGCCTGGCAGGCAGCAGGCTTCCTCAATGCCAGGCAGCGCATCATGATCGTCGGCATATTGCGCCGCGGTGCACCGCTGGCAGAAATGCTGCATCAACGCCTGCGCCAGTTCGACCTGCCTGAAATTTCACTCATGCACCTGAAAGTAAAACGCTACGCAGATGACCTGACCCTGCTGCATCCGGAAACCAAACTGACCGAGAACCCGGAACAGGCCAATCTTGATCTGTCCGGCACCACCGTCCTTGTCGTCGATGACGTCATGTACCACGGCCACTCGATGTTGCGCACCGTGGAATATCTGGCCCGCAAACAGGCGGCCGAAATCCGCACCGTAGTGCTGGTCGACCGCGGCGCCAACAAATTGCCGGTGCGTACCGACATTACCGGCGTCCGGCTGGATGTCGCGCCCAGCGACATCATCGAATGCAATGTGCCGCCATACGAAAACGTATTCAAGATTGAACTGCTGCAACCCAGGATCAATTAATGTAAGCACGAATGCAAGGTAAATGATGTTCCATGATCGCAGCGAAGCCGCCCGCAAGCTGGTGGATAAACTTCAGGCCTACAAGGGCAGGCAGCCCTTGGTGCTTGCCATTCCCCGGGGTGCAGTCCCCATGGCAAAAATCATCGCGGATGCGCTGGGCGGCAGCTACGACGTGGTGCTGGTTCGCAAGCTGCGAGCGCCGATCAATCCGGAACTGGCGATCGGTTCAGTCGATGAAAGCGGCTGGACCTACATCGCCGATCATGCCGCCTCAACCGGCGCCGACAGCGCCTATATTGAAGCCGAGAAACAGCATCAGCTGGCCGTCATCAGGCAGCGCCGCGCGCAGTACACTCCCATCAGGGCGCCCGAAGACCCGGCCGGCCGTGTGGTCATCGTCGTCGATGACGGCCTCGCTACCGGCGCCACCATGATTTCCGCACTGCATGGGCTGCGCAACAGAAAACCGGCCAGGTTGATCTGCGCGGTGCCGGTT
>PHCM01000147.1 GCA_002842255.1 Betaproteobacteria bacterium HGW-Betaproteobacteria-2
ACGCACCTTCCAGTTCACGGACACTGGAGCGAACCTGTTTGGCGACAAAGAAGGCGACATCCTCATGCAGGACAAAGCGCGCGGCTTCGGCTTTCTTCAGTAGAATGGCGACGCGCATTTCCAGTTCCGGCGGTTCTACCGCGACTGTCAAACCCCAGCTGAAACGTGTACGCAGGCGTTCATCGACATCGGCGATTTCCTTGGGATAGGTATCGCAGGTGATAATGATCTGCTTCTTGGCTTCGATCAGCGAGTTGAACGCGTAGAAAAACTCCTCCTGGGTGCGGCTTTTCTTGGCGAAGAACTGGATATCGTCAATCAACAGCAGATCCAGCGAATGGTACTGGCGCTTGAATTCGTCAAACGCCTTGTGTTCATAGGCTTTTACCACATCCGATACATAGCGTTCGGCATGCAGATAGCGGATTTTGGCATCCGGGTTCAGTTGCTTCAGGTGATTACCTATGGCTTGCAGTAGATGGGTCTTGCCGAGACCAACGCCGCCATAGATGAAGAGTGGGTTATAGGCAGTTCCCGGATTCTCGGCTACCTGGATGGCAGCAGCCCGGGCCAACTGATTGGCCTTGCCGGTGACAAAGTTGTCAAAGTTGAAACCGGGATTGAGGCCGCAAAGCTCACTGCTGGTCTTGGCTTTTTTGGCTGGTTTGGCAGCGGTTTTGCCGGCAGTCGAAGTGTTGTCTGGTTTTGCCGCGGAATGAGTGGTTATTTGAATTTTGCTGTCGGATTGTTGTTCTGCCAGCTGTTTGCTGATGGCGTCAGTTTCAGCGCCATTGTGGGATTTTGCCTTTTTCGTAGCGACCGCCAGTTCGATTTCGACCGGCTGGGCAACCACTTCTTCTGCAATCAGGCGGATGCGATCAAGAAAGCGATCCTTGACCCATTGTTGCACGAAGCGATTGGGCGCGAGCAGGCGCCAGGAGCCGTTATGCGACTCGAATTCCAGTGGTTTGATCCATGTGTTGAATTGCTGTGCGGATAGCTCTTGCTGAAAACGCCCCAGACAAATCGACCAAAAGTTATCCATCGGTTGCCCGATACCTCTATTAGTATTAAGAATGGTTAGCCCGGTATTTTTTTAGGTATCCGGGTGCTGTGGCTAACCTTGAGATTCAGGTCTTGTTGTACTGACCTTTGTTTTTCGGCCTTGTACCGTGACAGGCAGGACAAGGTGATGAAATAGTCTGCAATAATTCGGCAGCTGAATGAAGTCAGGTTAGCTCTAAAAGTGGGATTAATTTTAGCCCTATTATTCGAACTTATCCACAGCGTTTTTGTTTAATTCACAAACTAAATAAACATTGACAAAACAATGCGAAATCGTGTTAAATCGCGGTCTTACTTGAAATATAGTGAAGTTACCGGAGATTTGTAATGAAACGTACCTACCAACCATCCAAAGTTCGCCGTGCACGTACACACGGTTTTCTGGTGCGCATGAAGACCCGTGGTGGTCGCGCTGTGATTGCTGCACGTCGTGCCAAGGGTCGTGCACGCCTAGCTGTCTAGTCTGTTCCTGGATAGCCTTGATTTAGATAGACAGGCGTTGATCCTCGGTTTGCAAAACCAGAGTTTTCCTCGCCAAGCCAGAATTATAAAAACGGATGATTTTTCATCCGTTTTTAGTTTCCGCAAACGGATTTCTGGCCAGTTTCTTGCCATTCATTACCAGGCAAATCAGTTTGGCCGCGCCAGACTGGGTATGGTGGTCGCCAAAAAAGTGGCAAAACGGTCGGTAGACCGTAATTATATGCGTCGTGTCCTGCGCGAACTTTTCAGGAAACAGCAGATGCAGATAGCAGCCCTCGACCTGGTGATCCGGGTCATGAAGCCATTCAATCATCAGGATTTTGTGCAACTGGAACAGGAGTTCACGGAACTGTTGTTCAGATTGAAACGTGCAACCGCCAGAGGCGCAGTTAAACAGAGTGAGCCTCATCATGACTAAACTGTCGATTACCGGCCTGTTCAGGCGCTTGCTGGTGGGCTTGATCCGGCTGTATCAGATTGCGCTGAGTCCGTATTTCGGCCAACAGTGTCGTTTCAGTCCGACTTGTTCCCAGTATGCTATTGAGGCCATTAATAAATATGGCGCAATCAAGGGTTTAGCATATACCATACGTCGTTTATCACGTTGTCACCCATGGCATGCAGGCGGTCACGACCCGGTACCGTAACCTCTGTGCGTGATCTTTAAGAGTAACCCGATAACTTAAAAGTTAATCAATCAATAAAGTAGATAGACAATTCAATGGATACCAAGCGGCTGATTTTATTCGTTATTTTCTCATTTTCACTGCTGATGCTGTGGGATGCCTGGCAACAGCATAATGCACCGCAAGTGGTTGCTGAGAGCGCCAAACCGGTGGATGCCAGCATTCCTGAAGCAGCGAAATCGGATGTGCCTGTGGTGGCAAGTCAGCCTGACATGCCGCAAAGCACAGGTTTCAAACTCGAAAATGGACAACGTATCCGCATAGAGACCGATCTCTATCGTGGCGAGATCGACACGGTTGGTGGTGACCTGCGCAAACTGGCTTTGTTGCAGCATCGTGCAGACGACAAGGAAAGCGACTATGTGTTGCTGGATGATCAGGCCGCACCATTGCTTTATGTCGCGCAGACAGGCCTGATTGGCAATGGCTTGCCCAATCACCGCAGTGTATTCAGCAGAAGTGCAGACAGCTACAAGATGGCCTCCGGCAGTGACCAGCTTGAAGTGCGTCTGAGCTGGATCAACGATGTCGGTCTGCAGGTCGACAAGATCTATAGCTTCCAGCGTGATAGTTACGCGATCGGCGTACGCTACGAAATTACCAACAACACCGATAGCGCCATTACGCCATCTGTTTACTATCAAATCCTGCACGACAGCCAGTCCAATCAGGGTTCATTCATGATGCCAACCTTCACCGGCGGCGCTTATTTTACCGATGCTGACAAATTCAAGAAGATCAGTTTCTCGGATATGGCCAAGAATAATCTTTCCAAGAACGGCCGTGATGGCTGGATTGGTCTGGTACAGCATTATTTCCTCGGTGCATGGATTCCGCAGGAAGATATTGTCCGCGAGTTCTACACCAAGCAACTGGCCGGCGACATCTATTCCATCGGCAGTGTCAGCCCGCTTGGTCAGATTGCCCCGGGAGCCAAGACGGAAGTGCCGGCCAGGTTGTATGCGGGCCCACAAACCCAGTCGCAATTGAAGTCCGTGGCCCCGGGCTTGGAATATGCTGTCGATTACGGTTGGCTGACTATTATTGCCGCGCCTCTGTTCTGGGTGCTTTCAGCCATTCAGAAACTGGTTAACAACTGGGGTGTTTCCATCATCCTGTTGACGGTATTGATCAAGCTGGCCTTTTACCCGCTGTCTGCCGCCAGTTATCGTTCCATGGCGCATTTGCGTGAATTGACCCCACGCCTGCAAAGTATGAAGGAAAAGTTTGGCGATGACCGCCAGAAGATGCAACAAGCCATGATGGAGCTGTACAAGACCGAGAAGATCAATCCGCTCGGTGGCTGCCTGCCGATCCTGATTCAGATCCCGGTATTCATCGCGCTTTACTGGGTACTGCTTGGCAGCGTGGAAATGCGCCATGCCCCATTCATGCTGTGGATTCAGGATTTGTCTGCAACCGATCCTTATTATGTACTGCCCATCCTGATGGGTTTGACCATGATCGTTCAGACCCGGTTGAACCCGACACCGACCGACCCGATTCAGGCCAAGGTCATGATGATTATGCCGATCGTGTTCAGCGTATTCTTCTTCTTCTTCCCGGCTGGTCTGGTGCTGTATTGGCTGGTTAACAACATTCTGTCGATCGCACAGCAATGGCATATCAATCGCGCGACCGAACGTGCGACGGCTGCCAAGAAGAAGCTGGGCAAGCGCTAGTTATTCTGCACCGGTACCTGGTACCGGTGCCCTTTCCTCCGGGCTCGCATGGACTTTCTCATGAACGCTGAGGCAACTGAAACCATCGCAGCAATCGCGACCGCCCCCGGTTCTGGCGGCATCGGTATTGTGCGGGTCTCAGGTCCGACCTGCCGGCATATCGCCGAAGGTGTGCTCGGCCACTGCCCTGCCCCGCGTTACGCCGCTTATCTGGATTTCAGGGATGCGGACGGTAGTCTGATCGATCGCGGTATCGCCATTTATTACGCTGCGCCCCACTCTTATACCGGTGAAGAGGTTCTGGAATTGCAGGCACACGGCGGCCCGGCACTCATGCAACTATTGCTCAAGCGTTGTCTGGCGCTGGGAGCTCGCCAAGCGTTGCCGGGAGAGTTCACAAGGCGCGCCTATCTGAATGACAAACTTGACCTGGCGCAGGCTGAAGCCGTTATTGACGTGATCAATGCTTCAACTGAGGCGGCGGCCAGAAGTGCTGTGCGTTCGTTGTCCGGTGAGTTTTCGGCTTATATCCAGGCGTTGCTCGGCAGGCTGATAGAGCTGCGCATGTATGTCGAAGCCTGTCTGGATTTTCCCGAAGAAGAAATTGACTTCATCACGCAGGGTCGCGTGGCGGAGAAGCTTGCCGCCATCCAGCAGGAGTTGAGTGCCGTGTTTCAAAGCGCGAAACAGGGCAATCTGTTACGTGAAGGCATACAGGTGGTTTTGATCGGCCAGCCTA
>PHCM01000148.1 GCA_002842255.1 Betaproteobacteria bacterium HGW-Betaproteobacteria-2
TTTGTGCAAAAGCAGTAAAGGGATTGACGAATAGCCGGCCGAGAAACTGTGCAAAAAACTGCGGAAGGGTCATCTGCTCGGCATGGAATTGATCCATGGCACCGGCGAACATGGCGATATGCATGCCTTCGCCCGGTTTGAAGATATTGCTGAACAGCATGGCGATGAAGACGGCGATCATCATGGTCAGCACAAAGTAAGCGAGCGACAGTTTCCAGACCCGGCCCATCTGTCCATGCCCCTGCAGGTTGGCGATACCAACTGCGATGGAGGTAAAGACCAGCGGTATCAGTATCATCTTCAGCAGATCGATAAAGACACCACCGACGATATTACTAGCATAGAGGCCAAAGCTGACCGTTCTGCTGTCAGGCTCCAGTGTCTGAAACAACAGACCTGTGGCGAGGCCAATCACGGCTGCCAGCAGGATCTGCAGATTCAATCCTGGCAATTTCATGCCGGCTTTGCTGCCTTTTTCCCGGTGCTCTCGGCTGTTTTTTTCACAGCTGTTTTCTTCACCGCCGGTTTTTTTGTGACCGGTTTTTTCGCCGGCGTTTTGACCGTCTTTTTCGCCTTGGCTGGCGCCTCTACCTCTAATTTCTCGTCAACAGGCTCAGCTTTCGGCTCCGCCTTAGTCTGCTCCGCCTTGACTGACGCTGGATTTTTCTCGAACACGGCCGCAAAGAAACCATCGGTCTGATGCAGATGCGGAAACAGCCTGAAATAGTCACCGGTATCCAGCTCGATATGTTGCTGAGCAAGGATCTCTTTGGCGGGCAACAGGCTGAATTCCGGATGCGCGGCAAGAAACGCTGCAGCTATCTGTTCGTTCTCGTCCGCCAGCAGGCTGCAGGTAGCGTAGACCAGGCGACCACCATCCTTCACCAGGCGTGCTGCGCGCTCCAGGATGGAGGCCTGCTTCGCGGTCAACTCACTGATATCCCGCTCAGTCTGGCGCCATTTCAAATCCGGATTACGCCGCAACGTACCTAGCCCGCTGCAAGGGGCATCGACCAGCACGCGGTCGAACTTGCCTTGCAGGCGTTTCAATTTCGGGTCCTGCTCGCTGCTGATGAGCTGGCTATGCAGATTGGAAAGGCCAGAGCGCTTGAGGCGCTGACCCAGATTGGACAGTCGCTTTTCCGACACATCAAACGCGTAGAGACGACCGGAATTGCGCATCAGCGCACCCATTGCCAGCGTCTTGCCGCCCGCACCTGCACAGAAATCCGCCACCATCTCGCCGCGGCGCGGCGCCACCAACTGCGCCAACAGCTGACTGCCCTCGTCCTGCACCTCGATCTTGCCATCAGTGAAGAAAGGATGACGGCTGATGCTCATTTTCTGCGCCATGCGCAGACCTGTCGGCGAATAGGGCGTCGTTGCGATGTCGGTCGATTCACTCTGGAATCTCTGCATGACATCCTCGCGGTTGGCCTTGATCGTATTCACGCGCAAATCAAGACTGGCAGGCTGATGCATGCTACGCGCAATAGTGAGTGCCTGCTCCGCTCCATATTGCGCACTGAGCTTTTGCCACAGCCATTCGGGCAGATCGGCCTGCTGAGCCGGTGTCAGCCCTTCGGTCGATTGCGCCTTGATCTCCTGCGCCCACTCCTTTTGCTGCTTGTTCAGGCTTGACTCGAGGTCGCGCAGGCTCATGCCCTGCACCCGTAACAACAAGGCCAATAACAACTTACGCGGATCATCGCCACCAGCCAGATGCATGAGCAAAGCCTTGCGGCGCAGAACGCCATAGACCGATTCGGCGACAAAGGCTCTGTCCTTGTTGCCCAATTCCCGGTTACTGCGGAAGAAAGCACCAAGTTTGGCATCCGCCGGACCCGGGTTATTCAGCACATCGACCAAGGCCATGCCGGCCAGGCGCATCAGATTGGGATCGACTCTACTCATTGCAAAAACTCTGTATTGATACTGGTTATCACTTGCTCGATCACACTGCCATCCTCTTCTGTTTTACGTATTTTCACTGGCAGGTAGTTGTATTCCAACGCAAGCCAAAGTTCGGTTTTTTCCTCGCCGTCATCATTGATATTCTCGATATGCATGACGCGCATCGCACCCATTTTAGTCGACAAATCCTCTTCGCCGACAAAACTGTAGTTGTAGGCTTTCAACCGCTTGCCGTTGGTGATGTTGAGCAGCATCTCGCGCAAGGGCGGCACGTACATGAACTGATACATGAAACTGAGCAGGTCCTGCGTGCCTGCCGGCAGGCGCGAAGACTTGCTGCCCTTGTCCGTTTCCAGCGTGATTCTGCCTTGCTCCCAGTCGAGAACCGCCTGCTGGGTCTTGTTGCGCTTGCCGTACTGATAGAGAAAACTGTGCGGCTGCAAACCGTATTCGGTCACCAGCCCTTCGCTGCGTTGCAGCAAGGTGCCTGAAATGAACCAGGAAGCGAAACCCTTGGCCTCGCTCTCGCTTACCAACAGGTAGGTACCATCGCCTCTGGCTTCATAGCGCACCTTGCTTTGCCCGACCTTGTAGCCATCAGCACCGCGCAGGATATCGAATTCGCTCTCGACGAAATTGTAGGGCTGCGCATCCGCATCCACCACATTGGGCACATAAGCCGGCTCCGGCTGAATTTCCTCAGGCACATCCGCCGCCACATCGCCAGTCTCCGGCTGCTGTGATGCATCTTCCAACACGGGTTCAACGACCGGTGACCTCTCGGGCTCCGGGTCCATTTCTGCAGGCTCGTCCTGTGGCTGACTTTCAACCTGCTCGGGCTCAGAGGGTTTTACAGGCTCGTCTGCCGGCGGCTCCGGCAAAGACGGTTCTTCCGGCACAGGTTCTGGCGGTTTCACCAGTTCGGCGAAGCGGACATTGACCGTTTCCTTTTCCGGTTCAAGAAAACTCAGATCGACATGCACGAATCCGAGCAGGACCAGATGCAACAAAAGCGAGAGCAGTAAAGCCAGCGCCGCGCGCCTGATGGCTGGATTTCCAATCGATGCAATCCATTTATTCAGCATGCAAGCCGGTCAGCACCTGTTCGATATCGCCCTTGTCGTCGCGTGTCACCAGCTTGACCGGCAGAAAATAAATACTCGCATCACCCAGCCAGAGCTCCTTGCTGTCTTCTTCGGCATTTTCCGCTGCATCCTGCAGGTGCATGGTTTTATAGCTGCCGGCCGGCACCGTGACAGGTACATTGCGGCCGGCAACCCGGTATTTATACTGCTTCAATCGCTTACCGGTAGTCACCGGCAGCTTGAATGATTCGCCCGTGGGCTGCACGAACATGAACTGATAGATCAGGCTGGCGATATCCTGCGTGCCCGGCTTTAACTCGGCCGTCACCGGCTTGCCCTTGACCTTCATGTTGAGCTGGTTGCCGGGCCAGTCGAAATCGGCAAACAGCGAACGCTTGGCCTCGGCGCCCTGATGCAGCTCGAAATGCAACGGCTTCAGGCCGGAAGAGCCCACTTCCCCCTCACTCAACAACCGGCGCACGCCGAACAGGGAATAAACGCCAATGCCCCGGGTTTCGCTTTCTATGCGGTATTTGCCGTCCTGCTGCGTGAAGGTTTCCGTGATGTTGGCAAAGGGCTGACCATTGCGCGTCGCTTCATAGGTCACCGTCAGCGATTTTGGCGCAGCCAGCGCCAGCGATTGTGCCACCAGCAAAAACCCGATGACCATCAATTTTGCGAGAACATGCTGCATGCTTAACCTCTTATTTCGACGTAGGAATCATCAGCCAACGTTCGAACCCAGGATCCGGTTGGCGATGCTGCGTCAAAGCCGCTTCAAACAACGACGGTTGGCGCTTCGCCGGCAGCCTGTGTACGGATACGACCGATCATGGCAACCTGTTCGCCTTCGGCTTCCAGCAACTGACGGGCGGCCGCTGCATCCTGCTCGGCCACAATGACCACCATGCCGATACCGCAATTGAAAGTGCGGTACATTTCCTCGTCCGTGATATTGCCCTGTGCCTGCAGCCAGTTGAACAGCGCCGGCATACTCCAGCTGCCCTTCTTCACTTCGGCAGTCAGGCCTGCAGGCAACACACGCGGCACGTTCTCGGTGATGCCGCCGCCGGTGATATGCGCCATGCCCTTGACCTTCAACGCGGCAATCAGCTTGAGCAGGGATTTGACATAGATGCGGGTCGGCGCCATGACGACGTCGCGGAACGGCTTGCCATGAAAATCGCTGTCCATGTCGATGCCGGATTTCTCGATCAGCTTGCGGATCAGCGAATAACCGTTGGAATGGGCGCCGCTCGATGCCAGCCCGAGCAGCACATCACCCTCGACGATGCTGCTGCCATCGATAATGGCTTCCTTGTCGACCGCGCCGACGACAAAACCGGCCAAGTCGTATTCGCCGGCCGGGTACATGCCCGGCATCTCGGCGGTCTCGCCGCCGACCAGCGCACAGCCGGCTTGCTCACAACCCTGGGCGATGCCCTTGATGACCTCGGCCGCCGTGCCGACTTCCAGCTTGCCGCAGGCAAAATAATCGAGGAAGAAGAGCGGTTCAGCGCCCTGCACCAGAATGTCATTGACGCTCATGGCCACCAGGTCGATACCGACGGTGTCATGCTTGTCCAGCTGGAACGCCAGTTTGAGTTTGGTGCCGACG
>PHCM01000149.1 GCA_002842255.1 Betaproteobacteria bacterium HGW-Betaproteobacteria-2
CGGCAAGGCCTGGCGTATCGGTACGGCAGTCGAAGTCATGCCGTTGATGGAAACCAGGGCGGCCAACCTGCTCAGCCGCGAGCTCAAGTACCAATCCGAGCAGGCATTGGGCAATTTGCCGCAGGGCGTAATCCATGCCGACCTGTTCCGTGACAATGTGCTGTTTGATGGCGATGAACTGGGCGGGCTGATCGATTTTTATTATGCCTGCAACGATGCGCTGCTTTACGACGTGGCAATCGCCGTCAATGACTGGTGTGTGGAGCCGGATGGCAGCGTTGATGCGGCAAGGGTGCAGGCCTTGCTCGAAGGTTACGAGGAGTTCCGCGAACTGACCGATGAAGAAAAATCCGCATGGCCGCTGATGTTGCGTATCGCTGCTGTGCGTTTCTGGCTATCACGTCTGTATGACATGTATTTCCCGCAGGAAGGTGAGCTGATACATGCCAAGGATCCGCAACACTTCCAGTCCATCCTGCAGCATCACATTGCACAGCAGGCCGAGGAGGTGGATTGATGCAGGATTCCGGCGACCAGCGCAGAAAGATGGGTGCGTTCAAGTCCGGCCTGGACTGGGTCTATCGCAGCGTGTTCCTGTTCCGGCAGAATCCGCCGAAGTGGCTGTTGCATGCGCTGCTGTACGCGATTCTGTTCATCATGCTGCCTTCGATCCCGGCCATGCCGGTATTGATCAGCCTGCTCATCATCCTGTTCTGGCCGACATTCCTTGCATTGTTCATGGGCGTTTTCCGCGAGGCAGACCTGGGGCGCGACACCGAGCCGCGGGAACTGGTGGAAGAAATCAAGCCGAATTTCGTCAAACTGATCACGCTGGGAGGGGTCTTCCTGGCCTACGGTATTCTGACCGGTGTGCTGGTCAGAAACGAAATGGCCGAACTGAATGCGCTGGTGACGGACAAGGCCGAGGCGGAAGTCGTCATGCAGCAGCTGTTGCCGCTGATCTTCAAGATGTTGCTGATATTGACGCCGATGATCATGGCCAGCTGGTTTTCGCCGATGCTGGTCGGTTTTCAGGGTTACGGGGTGCTGGAGGCGATCAAGCACAGCTTCTGGCAGTGCGGCAGAAACCTGATTGCCATCACCGTGGCCTGGTGCATACTCAGCATGTCCCTGTTCCTCGTGCTGCTGATCGCCGGTCTCTTTGTCGGCATCGTCAGTGCCGTATCGGCCTTGTTGGGCACCTTCCTCATGAGTCTGGTCGTGTTTGCCATGCTGCTGCTGGTGACCTACTTCCTGCTCGCCATCCAGTATTACAGCTATCGCCACGTCTATTACCATCCAGAGGCTATGGTAGAAGCTGCAGACGATGACGCTAGCGTCTAACTCTTCCGGTTAAAACCGCTAGACCTTTTCCAGTTTGGCGTATTCCAGCGCCAGCCACTTCAGGCCTTCACGCCCGAAATTGACCTGCACGCGCAAGTCGTTGCTGTTGCCCTCGTAACTCACGACCACACCCTGGCCAAACTTGCTGTGAGCCACGGACTGACCGATTTTCCAGGGCAGGGCATCTTTCTGGCTGGCGGCTGGCGTGTGGTTCTGGTAAGCATCGGCCTGCGCCATCCTGCTCGGACTGGCTGTTGCGTTGAGGCGCTTGAGCAGTTCTTCCGGAATTTCGTCGAGAAAGCGCGAAGGGATACCGTAGCGTACCTGTCCATGCAGCATGCGGCTTTGCGCATGGCTCAGGTAAAGCCGCTGTCTTGCCCGGGTGACGGCAACGTACATCAAACGCCGTTCCTCTTCCAGGCCGCTGGCTTCATACATGCTCTGTTCGTGCGGGAACAGGCCTTCCTCCAGCCCGCTGATAAAGACCGTTTTGAACTCCAGGCCTTTGGCCGAATGCACGGTCATCAGTTGCAGGGCATCGCGCCCGGCATCGGCCTGATGTTCGCCGGCTTCCAGGCTGGCATGGCTCAGGAACTGCGTCAGCAGGGATTGCGTTTCACCGTTCTCGTCGACTTGCATGCCGATATCCTGATTCATGAAAGCGACTGCGGCATTGACCAGTTCATCGAGGTTGGCGATGCGGTCTTCGCCTTCCTTTTCGCCTTGATAGTACTGGCGCAAACCGGAGAGGTTGCTGGCCAGTTCAGCCATTTCCGGCAGCGTCAGGCCGATGGATTCTTCCTGCATCTGTTTGATCAGGGCGACGAAGGCCGGAATACCCTTCCCCCTTCCCCCTTCCCCCTTCCCGGCAGCCGCCATGGCGGCCTGCCACAGGCTGCAGGACTGCTGGCGTGCGGCTTCCTGCAACTGTTCCAGGCTGCGGGCGCCGATGCCGCGCGTCGGGAAATTGATGACACGCAGCAGCGCGGTATCGTCTTCAGGATTGGCAATCAGGCGCAGATAGGCTAGCGCATGCTTGATCTCGGCACGCTCGAAGAAGCGCAGGCCGCCATAGACGCGGTAAGGCAGGCCGGCGGTGAACAGTGCATGTTCCAGCACCCGCGATTGGGCGTTGGAACGGTAGAGCATGGCGATCTGGTTCAGGTCCACGCCCTCGGCATGTAGCATCTTGATTTCATCGACGATGAAGTTGGCCTCGTCGATGTCGTTGTAGGCCTGATAGACGCGGATCGGCTCACCCTTGCCGGCCGAGGTCCAGAGATTCTTGCCGAGACGGTTGCGGTTGTGGGTGATGATGGCATTGGCGGCATCGAGGATATTGCTGTGCGAGCGGTAATTCTGCTCCAGCTTGACGATGCTCTGCACATTGAAATCCTCTTCGAAATCGCGCATGTTGCCGACCCGGGCGCCGCGGAAGGCATAGATTGACTGGTCATCGTCACCGACCGCGAAGATGCAGTTGTGCTCTTTGTTATTTCCCTGGCCGGCCAGCAGCTTCAGCCACAGGTACTGCAGACGGTTGGTATCCTGAAACTCGTCCACCAGAATGTACTTGAAACGGCTCTGATAATGCTGGCGGATGCTGGCTTCACGGCCGAGAAGTTCGTAGCAACGTAACAACAGTTCGGCAAAGTCGGCCACGCCTTCGCGCTGGCACTGCTTGTCGTATTTCTCGAAGATCTCGCGCATGCGCTGCGAATGGCTGTCGTAGGCTTCCACGCTATGTGCGCGCAGACCTTCCTCCTTGCAGCTGTTGATGTAGCCCATGACCTGCTTGGGCGGGAATTTCTCGTCATCGACATTCATGACCTTCATCAGGCGCTTGATGCTGGAGAGTTGATCGGCGCTGTCCAGAATCTGGAATGTGGCCGGCAGGCCTGCTTCCCGATAGTGTGCACGCAACAGGCGGTTGCAGAGTCCGTGAAAGGTGCCGACCCACATGCCGCGCGTATTGATCGGCAACATGGCGGAAAGCCGGGTCAGCATCTCCTTGGCGGCTTTGTTGGTAAAGGTGACGGCGAGCAGGCCCTGTGGCGAAACCTGTCCGGTCTGAATCAGCCAGGCGATGCGGGTGGTAAGGACTCGTGTCTTGCCACTGCCTGCGCCGGCAAGGATCAGCGCAGATTGATGTGGCAGGGTGACGGCTTCAAGCTGTTTTTCGTTAAGACCGGCAAGCAGGTTGCCGGAATCGGGTGGCATATTCATGCACATTATTATCGCATGCAAATGTGCCGAAGATTTGAGCTTTGGGAATGGAACTAATGAAGATGCAGGTCTGTCATAAAAACAGACGAGAACATCCGTCTCCCGCTTCTCCTCCCTGAGCGGGTAGCCTTACTGATGAGGCTTCTCTACCCCGATTTCATCCCCTTTAATCGGGGTTTTTTTTGTCCGTCGCACACGTATTTGAATTTCTGTGCGGGGCAATGATTATGGGGTCAGCACGAGCAGTATATGCCACAATTTTTCCCGGTGTAAAGTTCATAAAGAAAAGTACAAAAATGCACGTGACAAAAAGTCACAGGTCACTTCCGGGATAAACGGTTGGCGCATGAAAACAAAAAGCCCCACTTTCGTGGGGCTTTTTTGCTTTAGGTTTTGCAATATTCCAAAGCTGCTACGAAAAAACGTAGCGAGCGATAACAGGTCGGGTGCAATCGGAGCACAAGAACCGGAGCATACAAGTGGTATGTGAGGATTCTGAGCACCGCATGCGCCCGAGATGTTGAGCGCGCAGTAGTTTTTTACATCATGCCGCCCATGCCACCCATACCGCCCATGTCAGGAGCTGCCGGACCATCATCCTTCGGCAGTTCGGCAATCATGCAGTCAGTGGTCAGCATCAGGCCGGCCACGGAAGCTGCGTGTTGCAGAGCGGTACGTGTCACCTTGGTTGGGTCCAGCACGCCCATTTCCACCATGTCTCCATAGGTTTCGTTGGCAGCGTTGTAACCATAGTTGCCCTTGCCGGCTTCAATGTTGTTGACGACGACTGAAGGCTCGTCACCAGCGTTGGCAACGATCTGGCGCAATGGCTCTTCAACTGCGCGCAGTACGATCTTCACACCGGCGTCCTGGTCGTGGTTGTCGCCCTTGATCTTGGCAATGGCGGCACGTGCGCGAATCAGTGCAACGCCACCACCGGCGACGATACCTTCTTCCACGGCAGCACGGGTTGCATGCAGCGCATCTTCAACGCGAGCTTTCTTTTCCTTCATTTCG
>PHCM01000150.1 GCA_002842255.1 Betaproteobacteria bacterium HGW-Betaproteobacteria-2
ATATCCGTTTGTAGTCGAAGGCAAAACGGCTGAGGTGCAAAAAACCAAATCGCATGGCGACCGCCGTGACGGTCGTGTTTTGGGGATCTGAGGCAAGAAGGGTTTCACGCACGCGGTTCAGACGACTGATACGAAGATAAGCCTGCGGCGACATATCGACGTAAGTGCGGAAGGCATATTGAAGTGCGCGTTCAGACACGCCAACCGCGGTGCAGATATCAACGATAGTGGGCAAAATATCAGCCGCGAGACTATCTTCGACAAAGATACGGGCCATTCTGCATATTTGAAACGCGCGTGAGCGCTCTATTGGCGAGGGCCTTGATTCATTCGCGCCTGACGAGACAGCAATCTGCAGGATATTTTGCAGCAGCGCATTTTGCATGACAGAAGTATCAACAACTTCATCCAATGCCGCAAATGTCTCGGTCACCTTGAGAAATTGATTGACCACATTCTTGAAGGCGGCTTGCTGCGTTGTATGGATCGAGAGCAACTGCGATGGTGCGCGCTCCCAATCCGCCGGATTAAGAGCCCGCGCACCAGCCAGAAATTCATCCTGGTTGAAACTGACATAGGCGGTTTGGACGCCGGCTGGAACGTAAATATCAAACTCGAAGTTTCCAGGCATGAAAAAGATAGAATCGGCATCGGCTGCACAAAGTTCGGAAAAGCGGGATGTCGGGTCCGGCGTGCAACATGAGACTGTACAAAAGTTCGGTGGCGCAATCCCCAGTTTTTGCACCGCAACTTCCTGGCGCTCCACTACGACCTGCTGGCTGCCGAGATCCAGGCTGTCCATCTGCGCTACCCGCTTGCCCCGACCCAACTGATAGCACTCCATCTCGATCCATGGCTGCATCGCGGCCTGAACCATGGCAACCTCTATTGCCGTCGAGCGAAAAACGCTTCCAGCACTGGCGGTCGCACATTCAGGTGACCCCTGAACCGCAACTTGAGCTTGAGAAGCTTCCTGCAGAATTGAAATGCCTGTTGAACTCCCTGTCATACCATTCATGACCACTAGCCGAATTTAGATAAAGAATTTCTGCCCAACCCGGCGAATCGACGCCTGACGAGGCCACGAAACTTGACGGAATGTCATGCCACATTAACACTGCAGCGACTTGCTGTACATCTACAGATGTGTTTGATTGCCGTGAAAATTCGATATGTTGTATAACATTCAACGGCTACTTCCAAAGCAGTCGCAGTTGCTCACGCAGGTATAGTGCTACATTCGCGGCAATGGGAACAACTTGTGAAACTCAACCCCCAGGAGTAAGCGTTTTTGTACGAGAATCCATCTGTCAAAAAAAACAGCCCTCCGTTAAACCAGCTGATATTGTGCAGTTACCCATACAGGGTTAACCTTGCCGGGCAGCGCAATTTTAATCATTCCCAACAAGGATGCAGCTTGTTATCGACATGCAGAATTGAATGATGCGGCACCCATATTTGTACCAAGCCTCCGGGCTGCTTCTTTTAATGATTCTGGTGACATACTTGAATCATGAATACGCCAGCCACCTCGGACTTGCTGGCGTGGTGTCCGGCTTTCTCATACTGGTCGTCCTCACAACCTATTACCTCAGATTTCCTTTCGGCCTTGTTGCAGCGGCAAGTGCTTTTCTGATTATCAATTTTTTCTTTGTAGAACCCTTATATACATGGGAAGTGGCGGAACTCGCATCATGGGCCGCGCTGGTGGGATTTCTGGTCACATCAATTGTTATCAGCACGCTGATCAGAAAACTTCGACATGAAAGTGAAATATCCGACCTGGCGCGCAAGCGGGCGGAATTTTCCAAAACCCTGGCTGAAGAAATAGCCGCCTCCAATTCAATCGAGTCTCTATTTGCAACCAGCTGCGAATTAATTCACAAGGCCTTCAATAAACCCGTTGCCATTGCTCAAACAAAAGAAAACGCTTATTCCACCCTCCATCAAGCTGGCGAAATGCGTAGCCCTGCAAGCCAAAGCGCAATCATCTGGGCTGCCAACAGCGGAAAGATGGCCGGCCCCGGGACTGACAACTGGCCGGAAATTGAAAACTGGATCATTCCATTCGAGCGCTTACCGAGTAAATCTCCAGTACTGTTGATCGGCGATGCAGACGCCGAGGGCGAGAACCTGGCACAGGACTTCCGCGTCATTACGGATCAGCTATCAACCGCCTACCATAGACTGTGCAACATGGAACGCGCCAGGCAAGCCGAATTGCGGGCACATGAGGAATCGATTCACAACACCTTGCTCGCTTCGATTTCGCATGACATGCGCACTCCGCTGACAGGCATCATCGGCGCCACAGGCACTTTACTGAGCCAATGGAATTCCGCCATCCCGCCTGAAGCGAAAGAACTGCTCGAATCCATTCTTTCAGAAGCGGAACATCTTGCCGGTTCCACCGAGAATGTCCTTTCACTTGTTCATCTTGAGGCCAATGAAGCCAAACCAATTGAACTCGATTGGCAGTCGCCAGAGGAGATCGTTGGCATCCTGATGACGCGTTATCGGGCACGAGGACTGGAACATCGGGTCAAACCCGAGATTCTCGACAATTCAAGCCTGATCAGGGGGAACGCTACATTACTGACACAGGCGCTCATGAATTTGATCGAGAATGCTCTTGCGGTGCAACCGGAGAATTCTCCGGTGATTGTACGAGTGCACAGCGAAGCCGGGCATCTGGATATCAGCATATTGGACGAAGGGCCGGGTTTCCCGGAAGAGTTCCATACAGAGAGTATCGGCAAATTCGCCAGCTACCGTGATAAGCGGAAACGTGGTTTTGGCTTGGGCCTGGCGATTGCCTCGGCTGTCGCGCGTAAACATCATGCCGAATTGCGGATAACCGCACGCGAGCCTGTCGGTTCATGTGTCAGTTTGTGCTTCCCCGCTGATATGGCGAAACTTCCAGAATGAACACGAGGAATCGAGCCCTGATTGTTGAGGACGACAAGGCCATTAGTCAGTTCCTCGCTTCCAGCCTGATGGGCCTCGGCCTGGATACTGCCATTGCACACACCATCGAGCAGGCATTGCAATCGTTCAAGGCAAAAAAACCTCAGCTCATGATTCTGGATCTTGAACTGCCGGATGGTGACGGCAAGGATTTGCTGAGACAGATTCGCGAATATTCCGATATCCCCATCATCGTGCTGTCGGCAAGGCAGTCAGAACAGGAAAAGGTTGCCTGTTTCAATCTTGGTGCGGACGATTACCTGGCTAAACCATTCGGCATTCAGGAGTTGCTTGCCCGAGTCCAGGTTGCACTGCGACACGCGACAATGATGACGCTACGGGATCATGTCTATTCACTCGAAGGGCTGGTGGTTGATCTGGCAAGCAACCTGGTCACACTACATGGAGAACCGCTGCACCTGACCCCGCTCGAGTTCAAATTGCTGACCACGCTTGCCAGGATGCCGGGCAAGATCATCACGCATCGCCAACTGCTGATGACCGTCTGGGGAGAAGAGTATGGCGACGAAACCCATTATCTACGAATCCACATGGGAAGACTGAGAGCCAAGATCGAGGAAAACCCTGCTTCACCGAGATTCATACTGACCGAGGCTGGAATCGGTTACCGTCTTGCAGCCAATTAGGGAGGTACTGATTAAATGAGCGAGCGGGATGAAGTGCAACCGCAAGGGTCATGCCCATCAAGTGCCCGCTCCTTCGTCGCGACCTTGATGGCACAACCGCAAGGGTCGTGTCCGTCAAGATGGCTGCCAAGGCAGCTCGGCTTGACGCCACAAGGCGCACGGCACGCAGCAGCCGTGAAAACAAACGAAGTGTTTCGGCGTAGGCTAACCTGCAATAGCAGGTTAAGCGTGGCGGCCGAAGCCATAGCATGGGTTATACAGCGAGGTTGCGACAACGAAGTTGCAGTGGAGACTAACCTTCAGGTTATGTCGGAGCTAAAAAACCGCGCAACGCAGCAATTCGCCCGCGTAGCCATTTAATCAGTGCTTCCTTAGCTTGTTTATGCGATTGATATATCGGGTATGTTCTGATGCTCGCTATTCAATCAACAAGTATGGCGAAACATGGCATCAGAAAACACCAGAAACAGCTCACTGGCAGCACTGTCACTTGGCGCAATCGGCGTGGTTTATGGGGATATCGGCACAAGCCCCCTGTATACAATCAAGGAGATTTTCGGCGAGCATACCGGCATCCTGCTGACGACCCCGAATATTCTGGGTGCCATCTCCTCTGTTTTCTGGGCACTGATGCTGGTCGTCACACTCAAATATGTCATTCTCGTTCTCAGAGCGGACAATCGCGGCGAGGGCGGCATCATGGCACTGGCCGCCCTGGCAATATCATCCGCAGCGGGGAACAAAAAAAGAAAAGGAACCTTGCTCCTGATCGGCGCCATCGGCGCAGCACTGTTCTATGGCGATAGCATCATCACGCCCGCCATCTCGGTTCTGTCAGCAGTCGAAGGGCTGCAAATCGCGGCGCCTTCGCTGGCCGAGTACGTCATCCCCATCTCCATGGGCATCCTGATCGCGTTGTTCTCGCTACAGAGTTTCGGCACAAACACGGTGGGTAAACTGTTCGGC
>PHCM01000151.1 GCA_002842255.1 Betaproteobacteria bacterium HGW-Betaproteobacteria-2
TTTGAGGCGCTGCTGCATGGCCGGGCTGGCAGCAATATTGCCTGCGTCGTCGATCACCATGAAGTTTTCAACCCCGAGTTTTTTTGCCATGGCGCTGCGTTGGCCGTCATTGCTGATAAAGATCGGCTTGGAAGCGACGTCGGACAGAGTGCCGCTCAGCTCGCCCGGCGGCAGCAGCACGGTGACGGCCTGCGTGTGTTGTGCGGGGAAGCCGTTGCGCGGGTCGAGCACATGGCAATAGCGCTTGCCTTCCAGTTCGAAATAACGCTGGTAGTCGCCGGAAGTGCCGATCGCCCAGCCGTCTTCCAAATCGAGCGAGGCGATGGCGCCGGGCTTGCGCGGATGCTGGATGCCGACATGCCAGTTGCGTTCGCCGTGTTTGCCCAGCGCGATGACGTTGCCGCCGATGTTGATCAGCGCATTGTGGACGCCCTGTGTTTTCAGGTATGCGGCAGCACGATCCAGCGCGTAGCCCTTGGCATAGCCGCCGAAATCCAGTTTGGCCGCTGGGTTGCGGCTCTCTGCCTCGATGCCGGAGGCGCTTTCATGCAGGATGATGTCCTGCATTTGCGGATTGGTTGCGACCAGTTGTTCGATGGCGGTACGGTCGATACTCACCGGTTTGAACATGTCGCGCTGAAATCCCCAGTGGCCGATCAATTGGCCGATGGCTGGATTGAACAGGCCGTCGGATTGCTTTGAGAATTGCTGCGCATGCCGAATCAATTGCGCGAGTTCCGGGTCAATTGCAACGCTTTCGCCCGAGGCAAAGGCGCGATTGAGGCGGCTCAGGTCGCTATCGTCGTTCCAGGCGTGCAGCTTGTGGTGCAGGCGCTGGAAATCCTGCTGGATGACGGCGGCAAGGTCGGCAGCGCGGGAGGCCTCTTCGCCATAGATGCTGATATCGACCAGCGTGCCGAATACATAACTTTGAGATTGATACAGCGGCTCACGGCCGCAGCCCGAAAGCGTAAAGACGATTAGCCACAGAGCGCACAGAGAAAATCTGTTGTTGAGGAATAATCGGGGTTTTTCTCGGTGCACTCTGTGTTCTCTGTGGCTAAAGAGGTTGTTCCAGCGTACAGATGTGTACCAAGACCGTAGTGTCATCAGGCATGGCATCACGGGTTCAGGTTTTCTCTGTGGTCACTGTGGTCTCTGTGCGCTCTGTGGCAGAAAGACATTGTTCCAGCGCATCCATGAAGATCTCCGCCGGGTCGCATTCGGTCTGTGCGGCGATCTCGACCATGCCGGTCGGGCTGGTGACGTTGACTTCGGTCAGGTGTTCGCCGATGACGTCGAGGCCCACCAGGAACAATCCGTTCTCCTGCATGACTTGGCCGACAGTTTCGGCGATCTCGCGGTCGCGCTCGGTCAGCGGGCGTGCCACACCCTTGCCGCCGGCCGCCAGATTGCCGCGCGTCTCGCCTGCCAACGGGATGCGCGCCAGCGCATAGGGCAGCGGTTTGCCGTCGATGAGGATGATACGTTTGTCTCCATCGACGATTTGCGGCAGGTAGCGCTGCGCCATGATGGTGCGGCTGCCGTGTTCGGTAATGGTTTCGAGGATGACGCTGATGTTGGGGTCGTTGCGTGTCAGGCGGAAGATGCTGCTGCCGCCCATGCCGTCCAGCGGCTTGACGACGATATCGTGATGCTCGGCCAGAAAGGCGCGTATCAGCGCTCGTTCACGCGTGACGATGAACTCCGGCGCGAATTGCGGAAAGCGTGCCACGCCGAGCTTCTCGTTCCAGTCACGCAGGGAGATCGGGTCGTTGAACACGTGTGCGCCCTGGTCGGCGGCGATCTCCAGCAGATAGGTGCTGTAAAGGAATTCGTTATCAAATGGTGGGTCTTTGCGCATGATGACGGCGTCGAAACTCTCCGGCGCAGTTTCGTGTGCTTCGCCGATCTCGTACCAGCTGTTGCCTTCGATGAAGCGGAAGTCGTGAACCATCAGCCGTGCCTGGTCCTGACGCAGGAAAAGCCCGCCCTGTTCCGCAACAAACAGGCTGTGGCCGCGTTTGGCGGCGGCCCGCATAATGGCGAGGCTGCTGTCTTTATAGGTGGCGAGGCTCGCGAGCGGGTCGAGGATGAAGGCAAGGCGCATGGTGGTCAGGACTCGTTCAGCGGGTCGTTTTCTTCAAGCTCGATGGCAGCAGCCAGCAATGCCAGACGGGCGACCACGCCATAGGCATAGAAGCGGTTCGGTGTAGCATCGGGAGCGCGGTTGATGTCCGGCAGTGAACAGCATGCCTCGAAAGCCAGCGGTACGAAATGCATGCCGGGCGAATTGAGGTTCTCGTCGACGCCGCGGCCGGTATGTACACGGTAGAAACCGCCGACGACGAAGTGGTCCATCATGTAGACCACCGGTTCGGCGACCGCGTCGTTGATGCTTTCGAAGGTATAGACGCCCTCCTGGATGATGACCTCGGACACCTGCAGGCCTTCTTTCACCACGGACATCTTGTTGCGCTGCTTGCGGTTCAGGTCACGCACATCTTCCGGACTTTTCACCGTCATGATGCCCATGCCATAAGTGCCGGCATCGGCCTTGACGATGACGAAGGGTTCCTGATCCACGCCATATTGCTTGTATTTTGCGCTGATTTTGTCGAGCAGGCCTTCGACTTTGCTGGCCAGGCATTCTTCACCGGTGCGTGCATGGAAATCGATCTGGCCGCAGGTCTCGAAATAGGGGTTGATCAGCCATTCGTCGATTTCCAGCATCTGCGCGAATTCGCCGGCTACGCGATTGTAGGCATCAAAGTGCTGCGACTTGCGCCGGGTCGCCCAGCCAGCATGTAACGGCGGGATCAGGTTCTGTTCGATGTCCTTGAGGATATCGGGAATGCCGCCGGAGAGATCGTTGTTGAGTAAAATCGCACAGCTGTCGAAACCGTCCAGCACCAGCCGGTTGCCGACGCGCTTGACCGGTTCCAGTAGCAGGCTGTGGCCGTCATGTGTCTCAATCTCGGTCGGTGCGGTAATCTCGGGGTTGATGCTGCCGATGCGTACTTCAAGACCAGCCTGCTGCAGGATGGTGCGTAGTGCGGCGACGTTGCGCAGGTAGTAGGTATTGCGTGTGTGGTTTTCCGGAATCAGCAGCAGGCGATGTGCCTCCGGGCAGATTTTTTCCACTGCTGCCATGGCTGCCTGCACACACAAGGGCAGGAAATCCGGATTAAGGTTGTTGAAACCGCCGGGAAACAGATTGGTGTCCACAGGCGCCAGTTTGAAGCCTGAGTTGCGCAGGTCGACAGAGGCGTAAAACGGTGAAGCATGCTCCAGCCATTGACTGCGGAACCAGTGCTCGATGTTCGGCATGGCTTCCAGCATGCGTTTTTCCAGCGAGAGGAGCGGACCGTTAAGGGCTGTGGTCAGGTGAGGAACCATGTGCAGAGACTTTAAGAAAACGATACATGGATTCTAGCGTATATTGCGCGAGCAATGCGGGGCAAAAAAAACGGGCGCTGAGCGCCCGAAAGAGGAGGAGATAGGGTAGAAATCAAGCAGGCGATGTTCGAGGGTTTTGCAACCGGTTGAGCATGGTGCTTGTTATACATTTAGCAATAGCCGTGCCAATGGCTTCCTTGTTGCCTGAATGCCCATGAATGCTGGTTTTGCAACCGGATTCGGCATCCGGGAAGCTGCAAGAGTTGCACCACAAGTGTGCATCCTTGCTTCAAAAAATGGCGCAAATTCGTGCACCCGCCTATTTGGCTGTCTGGGTCAACAATAAAAAAACGGGCACTTGCGTGCCCGTTTTCTGAACTTGGATTCTAGAACGTGTTTTCAGAGTGGCTTAGTAGTGATAAGCGCGCTCACCATGTTCTGTTGTATCCAGACCTTCACGCTCAGCCTCTTCAGTGACGCGCAGGCCGATCAGCAGGTCAACGATCTTGTAGAGGATGTAGCTGACGACGCCACACCAGACGATGGTGACGACGACAGACTCAACCTGAACATAGAGCTGGCTGGCCATGGTCACGCCTTCGGCAAAACCGACACCGCCGAAGGAGGTGGAGGCCAACACGCCTACACCGATCGCGCCGATGATACCGGCAACGCCGTGGATACCGAATACATCCAGCGAGTCATCGTAGCCCAGTTTGCTCTTCAGTGCTGTGACTGCCCAGAAGCTGATCAGGCTGGCAACGAAGCCGAGAACGATAGCGCCCATCGGGCCTACGAAAGCACAGGCCGGGGTGATGGCAACCAGGCCGGCAATGGCACCGGATGCAGCGCCCAGCATGGATGGCTTGCCTTTGGACAGCCACTCGATCAGGATCCAGCCCAGTACAGCTGCCGCAGTTGCGACCTGGGTATTGATCATGACCAGACCGGCGGTGCCGTTTGCAGCCAGACCGCTACCAACGTTGAAGCCGAACCAGCCAGCCCACAGCAGGGAGGCACCAACCATGGTCAGTACCATGCTGTGTGGCGGCATGGCTTCCTTGCCGTAACCGATGCGCTTGCCGATGACGATAGCACCCACCAGCGCAGCGATACCGGCATTGATATGCACTACGGTACCACCAGCGAAGTCCAATG
>PHCM01000152.1 GCA_002842255.1 Betaproteobacteria bacterium HGW-Betaproteobacteria-2
GTCAACGGCACCAAGCAGTTCATGCAACGTCAGGCGCGCGAGATGAAAAAAACCATGCAGAAGAAGAATTAGCCATGCAGCTGGTCATCGTCACAGGACTGTCCGGATCCGGCAAGAGCGTGGTCCTCAAGGCACTGGAAGATAGTGGCTATTATTGTGTCGATAACCTGCCAGCCACCCTGCTGGCCAACATTCCGCAACACCTGCATGGCCAGAGCCATGTGGCGATCAGCATGGATACCCGCAGCGAAGCGATCGAAGTACTGCCGGAAGCGATCCAGCATCTGAAGGACCAGGGCTTGGACGTGCAGGTGCTTTACCTGGAATCCAGCGTGGAAACCCTGGTCAAACGTTTTAGCGAGACGCGCCGGCGGCACCCGTTGAGCGATGAAAAAACCACGCTGGCCGAAAGCATCCAGCGCGAGCGCGACATGCTGAGCCAACTGGCTTACCTGGGTCACCGCGTCGACACCAGCGACCTCAGCGCCAACACGCTACGCAACTGGGTCAAGGATTTCGTCGCGCACGAACATCAGGGCATGACCCTGCTATTCGCCTCCTTCGGCTTCAAACACGGCATTCCGCTAGATGCCGATTTCGTCTTTGACGTGCGCTTCCTGCCCAACCCGCATTACGACCCGGTGCTGCGTCCGCTCACCGGTCATGATCAGGAGGTGAAGAGCTTCATGGAGAACCAGCCGGACGCACTGGCCCTGTTCGACGATATTCGCAATTTCGTGGCACGCTGGCTGCCAGCCTTCGTGCGCGACAACCGCAGCTATCTGACGGTTGCCATCGGCTGCACCGGCGGCCAGCACCGCTCGGTCTATTTTGTCGAAAAACTCGGGCAGCATTTCCGTAACGAAAAGCAGAAAGTACTGGTACGACATCGCGAATTGGAGTGATGCGTGATGCAAACCCGAACTGGGGAGTAAGGTAAACACAGCATGATAGGAATATTGATAATAGCCCACGGCACGCTTGGTGAAAGCCTGATTCACTGCGCCAGCCATGTCATGGGCACCAGACCGGCACAGCTCAAGCAGCTGGGCATAGGCAAGGACGATGACCCCTGCACATTGTTGCCGCAGGCAAAAAAACTGGTAGAAGAACTGGATCAGGGTGATGGCGTACTGATATTGTCGGACATCTACGGTGCCACCCCCTGCAATATGGTCAATCAGCTGGTGGTGGCCGGCCGTGTTGAGGGCGTTGCCGGCGTCAACCTGCCGATGCTGGTGCGTACCCTGACATACAGACACAATGATCTCAGAACACTGATAGCAAAAGCACTGAGTGGCGGCCGTGAAGGCGTCATCCATTTCACCGACCTGGACTAGAACAAGGCAAGAACAATGCTGAAAAGAGACATCGAAATCATCAACAAACTGGGCATGCATGCCCGCGCTTCGACCAAATTGACACAGGCCGCAGGCCTGTTCAAATCGGAGATCTGGCTGGAACGCAACAACCGCCGCGTCAATGCCAAGAGCATCATGGGCGTCATGATGCTGGCGGCGAGCAAAGGCAGCATCATTACCATCGAGACCAACGGCCCGGACGAACAAGCGGCGATGGATGCGCTGGTCGACCTCATCAACAGCCGCTTCGGTGAGCCGGAATAAGCAGCAGCCAACCGGACCGCACGCCATGATAACAATAGAAAACAAATCCTTGGCTACACCCATTATGCAGACGCTGCAGACCTTATCCACCGCACGCATAGCCATGAATAAAGTAGGCAACTCAATATCGTCGCGGCAGTGGAGGGAAATTTCTCAACCGTTGGCGAAGACCGTCTTTTCCACCTTCAATGCGATGTCGAGACGAGGCGCCAACGAGAGAGCGACGCAGACAACAGAGTTGCGGTGCAGGCTAACCTGCACAAGCAGGTTAAGCGTAGCGGCCGAAGCCACAGTGCATGTGGCACGGCAAGGAGCGAGCGAGGCAGGCAGGCAGGCAGGCAACGCAGTATCGACGAAGCAGTGGAGGTGGAAATGAGCTTTACTTTTTTTGAGGGTTACGCTCTATGAGCTTCACCATGCACGGGGTAGGAGTCTCCGGCGGCATCGCCATCGGCCGCGCGCATCTGGTCTCGCATGCGCTGCTGGAAGTTGCGCATTACCTGATCCCGGAAGCGCTGGTGCCACAAGAGGTCCAACGCTTCAATGATGCGATCGCCACGGTGAGGGATGACCTCGAAAGCATCCGCAGCCAGCTCACACCGAATGCACCGGCAGAACTCAGCTCCTTCATCAACACGCATCTGATGATTCTCGCCGACCGTTCGCTGTCGGTCTTACCGGCAGAGATCATCACCAGCGAATTCTGCAATGCAGAATGGGCCTTGAAACTGCAGATGGACGACCTGGTCGAACAGTTCGAGAAGATCGACGACGACTATCTGCGCGAACGCAAGCAGGATGTAGTGCAAGTGGTCGAGCGTGTCATCAAGGTGTTGCTCGGCCACCCGAGCCAGGTGCCGGTCGAGGAGCAGGAGAGCGCCATCATCCTCGTTGCGCACGACCTGTCGCCGGCTGACACCATCCAGTTCAAGCATCACAAGTTCGCCGCCTTCATCACCGATGTCGGCGGTGCGACGTCGCATACGGCGATTCTGGCGCGCAGCCTGAACATTCCTTCCATCGTCGCCCTGCAACGGGCGCGTGTGCTGGTCCGCGACGGCGAACTGATCATCGTCGACGGCAATCAGGGCGTGGTGGTGGTCAACCCGGACAAGGACACGCTGGCCGAATACCACCTGCGGCAGGAGCAGTTCGAACTCGAACAGCAGAAACTCAAGCGCCTGAAATCGACCCGCGCCGTCACGCTGGATGGCACCACGGTCGAACTGCTCGCCAATATCGAAGTCCCGTCCGACGTCACCAAGGCCAAGGCTGCCGGTGCCACAGGTGTCGGTCTGTACCGCACTGAATTCCTGTTCATGAACCGGCGCGACATGCCGGACGAGGAAGAACAATATCTGGCTTACCGCAAGGTAGCAGAATCCATGAAAGGCCTGCCGGTCACCATCCGCACGCTGGATATCGGCGCCGACAAGGAGATTAACCCGGATACGGTACGCACCTGCACCAACCCGGCGCTCGGCCTGCGCGCGATCCGCCTGTGCCTGGCCGAACCACTGATCTTCCACACCCAACTGCGGGCCATATTGCGCGCCTCGCATTACGGCAACATCAAGATACTGATCCCCATGCTGTCCAATCTGGCCGAATTACGCCAGACCCTGCAGATGGTGGAGCGCGCCAAACTCAGCCTGCAAAAACAACACATCCCGTTCAAGCAGGATATCCAGGTCGGCGGCATGATCGAGATTCCGGCTGCTGCCATCTGCGCCGACGCATTCGCCAAGGAACTGGATTTCCTCTCCATCGGCACCAACGACCTGATCCAGTACACACTGGCCATCGACCGTACCGACGATACGGTTTCGCACCTCTACAACCCGCTGCATCCTGCCGTGCTCAATCTGATCCTGAACACGATCAAGGCAGCCATGCGTGCCGGCAAGGAAGTCTCGGTCTGCGGCGAAATGGCCGGCGATCCCACCCTTACCCGACTGCTGCTCGGCTTCGGCCTGCGCCATTTCTCCATGCATTCGGCGCAAATCCTCGCCGTCAAGAATCAGGTGCTGAAGAGCGATGTACCGCAATTGATGCACTCGGCACGCAAGATCCTGGCAACGCAGGAGATCGACAAAATTGAACCAATGTTGCAAAAACTCAATCTTTCATAAGGGGTAACAACATGTCCGACATCATTGCACCAGCCAACGCCGATGAAAAAAACATTGCCGTCGTCACCCATATCACCGGCATCTTTTTCAGTATTTTTCCCGGCCTCATCGTCTGGCTCTTGAAAAAGGACGAAAGCCCCTACATATCAGAACAGGCACGCGAAGCCTTGAACTTCCAGATCACGCTACTGATCGCCTATCTGGTCGCCGGTGTACTGGTGTTCATCCTGATCGGACTTCTGCTGTTTTTCCTGGTCTGGCTTGCCAACATCGTCTTCTGCATCATGGCAGCCGTAGCCGCCAGCAAGGGCGAGAATTACCGTTATCCCATCAGCTTACGTTTGATTAACTAGGAAAAGTAATGAGTACAGCGCAACACACCTCCCTTACCGACAACCCCTTGCTCGATTTCAGCGGCCTGCCGCAATTCGACCGCGTGCAGGCGCAACATGTCGTCCCTGCCGTAGAGCACCTGCTGACGGAGGGTCGTGCGCTACTGGAAAAACTGGCAACTGCCAGTGAAGCGCCCAGCTGGGACAACTTCGCCCGCCCGTTGGAAGACATGGAAGAACGCATCTCGCGCGCCTGGTCGCAAGTCGGCCACATGAACGCGGTAGTCAACAGTCCGGAACTGCGCGAAGCCTACAACGCCTGCCTGCCCAAGCTGACCGATTTCTATTCCGACCTGTCACAGGACGAACGTCTCTACGCCAAATTCCGCGCGCTACGCGCCAGCAAGGAATTCGAGAA
>PHCM01000153.1 GCA_002842255.1 Betaproteobacteria bacterium HGW-Betaproteobacteria-2
TCTTCTATGGCCAGGCGGATGGTCGCCCGGTCTTCCCGCTGGATTCCTTTTACGATGTCTACAGCGGCAAGATTCCGGTCGAAAAATATCGCGGCCGTATCGTGCTGATCGGTGCCACAGCCGACGGTGTGGGTGACACCCAAGTGACGCCGATATCCCCCGGCATGAAGCCGATCGAGACACTTGCCCATTCGGTTGCCAGCATTCTCAATGAGGATTTCTTCGTGTCGCCGCCCTGGGCGTTCTGGGCTGAGCGCGGCGTCTGGTTACTGATTGCGCTTTACCTGATACTGTTGCTGCCGCGCCTGAGTGCCGGCGCGGGTGCCATGCTTACAGTTGCATTGTTGGCTGGTTTGATAGTCAGTCATTTCGTATTGATGACGCAGAACGGCATGTGGCTGCAATTGACGGCGCCAGCTGCGCTGTTGGTTATCGGCCATGCGTTGCTTACAACCAAGCGCTTCCTGGTGACGGAGCAGGGCAAGGTCAAATCGGAAGCCGAGTCGGCGGAGAGCAACCGCAACCTTGCGCTCATGTTCCAGAGCCAAGGGCAACTGGATATGGCGTTCGACCGCTTGCGCAAATGCCCGATGGACGACAGTCTGATGGATGCCTTCTACAACCTGGGACTGGATTTCGAGCGCAAGCGCCAGTTCAACAAGGCCGAATCGGTGTTCGCCTACATGGCGGACTACAACCCGAAATACAAGGATCTGGAGCAACGTCTGACACGTTCGCGTGCGATGGCGGAAACGGTCATTCTTGGCGGTAGCGGTGCCGGACGCAGCAATGCAAGCACCATGATCCTCGAAGACGGCACGGTGGAAAAACCGATGCTCGGTCGTTATCAGCTGGAAAAGGAACTGGGCAAGGGTGCCATGGGTGTCGTCTACCTGGGCAAGGATCCGAAGATCGGGCGCGTGGTGGCGATCAAGACCATGGCATTGGCACAGGAATTCGAGCCGGACGAACTGGAAGAGGTGAAAGCACGATTCTTCCGTGAGGCGGAGACGGCGGGGCGCCTGAATCACCCGAATATCGTCACCATGTACGATGCCGGCGAGGAGCATGACCTCGCCTATATCGCCATGGAATTTCTCAAGGGTAAGGATCTGGCACCCTATACCAAGACCGACAATCTGCTGCCGCTCGACAAGGTGGCCGATATCATCGTCAAGACCGCCGAGGCGCTGGATTATGCGCATGGCTACCATGTGGTACACCGCGACATCAAGCCGGCCAACATCATGTACGAGCCGGATACCGGCAGCGTCAAGGTGACGGACTTCGGCATCGCCAGAATTACGGATTCCTCGAAGACAAAGACCGGGATGGTGCTGGGGACGCCAAGTTACATGTCGCCTGAACAATTGGCTGGCAAGAAGGTGGATGGGCGCTCCGACCTGTTTTCGCTGGGGGTCATGTTCTACCAGTTGGCGAGCGGCCAGCTGCCGTTTACCGGCGATTCCATGGCAACCCTGATGTTCAAGATCGCCAATGAGCCGCATGCCAATGTCCGCACGCTAAATTCCGCAGTGTCGCAATGTCTGTCGGACGTGATCGACCGCATGCTGGAAAAGGATATGGAGAAGCGTTATGCGCGTGGCGCCGAGATCGCTGCTGATATCCGACGCTGTCTGGAGCAGGCGGGCTGATATGGATTTGACGGGGGTGCTGGAGGTTGCCAGGTTGAGCGATGTCGGTCAGCGCCGGGATCATAATGAAGATGCGATTGCCAGCGATAACGAGATCGGTCTGCTGGTGTTGGCGGACGGCATGGGTGGCTACAAGGCGGGTGAAGTAGCCAGCGAGATCGCGATCCTGACCATGCTTGCCGAACTCAAGGAGACGATGGCGCAGCTGGATCCGGGCCAGGTCGATCCGGTCAATGGCATGCAAGCAGAATCGATGTTGCTGATGGATGCAGCGGCCAAGGCCAACACTTCTATTTTTAACGTATCGGAATCTCAGCCGCAGTGCGCCGGCATGGGCACCACACTGGTGGCAGCCTTGTTTACCAATAACAAGGTGCTGGTGGGTCATATTGGCGACTCGCGCATGTACCGTTTGCGTGGAGATTGGTTCGAGCAACTGACCGAGGATCATTCGTTGCTGCAGGAACAGCTGAGTTCCGGACTGATCACGCCGGAGCAGGCGAAGCTCTCCAACAACAAGAATCTGGTCACGCGCGCAGTCGGTATCGATCCCGAGGTTGAACTGGAAGTGCATGAGCACGATGTTGAGGTGGGGGATATCTACCTGCTCTGTTCGGATGGATTGACCGACCTGGTCGAGGATGCGGAGATTCATGCGGTTCTGTCCGGATGGTCATCGAATCTGGAAATGGCAGCCAGTCAATTGGTGCAGATGGCAAATGACAATGGCGGCAAGGACAATATATCGGTCATACTGGCAAAAGTACTCAAGCCTTTTGCGGCGGAGCACAGCTGGTATGACAATTTTCTTAATTGGCTAAAATAACAGGTGAAACATGGCTAAGCTCATTTATTCATTGGACGGTGCTTTTCTCGGTGATATTGCGCTGGATAAGGAGCGGATGACCATAGGTCGTCGTCCCGGCAATGATATTCATATCGACAACCTAGCGGTGAGTGGTGAGCATGCGGTGATTACCACTATCGGCAAAGATGCATTTCTGGAAGATCTTGGCAGTACCAATGGCACGCTGGTGAATGGCAAGCCGGTTACCAAGCATATCCTGCAGAACGGTGATGTCATCGAGCTGGGTAAGTATCAGCTCAAGTATATCGGCGAGGCAACTGCCGTTAATGCTGGTGGGCAGGATGATTTTGAGAAGACCATGATCATCCGGCCGTCGGCGATGAAGGCCGTAGCGCCAGCTGTAAGCCCAGCATCTGCAGCCACTCCATCTGCAGCCGCATCGGAGTCGGCTGTCAAGGCAGACGCGCCGGCGGCTGCTCCAAAGCCAGCAGCCGAGGTGCCAACACAAGGCCCGGTCGGCAAGTTGCAGGTGCTCAATGGCGCCAGTCAGGGCAAGGAACTGGTGCTGGCCAAGGCATTGACCACACTCGGCAAGCCCGGTGTGCAGGTGGCGGTGATTACCAAACGTCCGCAGGGTTATTTCATCACGCATGTGGAAGGTGCAAACTACCCCAGTGTGAATGGAAGCCCGGTTGGCGCTCAGGCGCATCCGCTTAATGATCACGACGTGTTGGAGCTCGCCGGCATTAAAATGGAATTCTATTTCTCGCCTGCCTGACCGACTGTGCTTGCGAGTAATTGATGCTGATCAAGGAATCCTGCCATATGTCTGACCAGCAAGAACTGTTGCGCCGGCTTGACCGGCTCAATGCGATTGGTGTTGCGCTTTCCGCCGAACGGGATACGGCGCGATTGATGGAAATCATCCTGCTTGGCGCAAAAGAGATTACCAATGCCGATGGCGGCACGCTATACAGCGTGACGGATGATCGCAGCCTCAAGTTCGAGATCATGCGCAATCAGAGCCTGGGGGTGTCGATGGGTGGCACGACCGGAGTCGAGATACCTTTTCCGCCATTGCCCATTTATCTTGAGAATAACGCCCCTAATGTGAATATGGTGGCGGCCTATACGGTGCTCAATGACTGTACGGTCAATATCAAGGATGCCTATGAGGAAATAGGCTTCGATTTTTCCGGAACCCGTAAATTCGATGAGCAGACCGGTTATCGGTCCAAGTCTTTCCTGACCATTCCGATGAAGAATCACGAGAACGAGATCATCGGTGTACTGCAGTTGATCAATGCGGTTGATCCGGTGAGTGGTGAAATTATCCCGTTCTCCGAAGAGAACCAGCAGTTGGTGGAATCGCTGGCCTCGCAGGCTGCGGTGGCGCTGACCAATCACAACCTGATCGAAGGCCTGAAAAATCTTTTCGAAGCCTTTATCGAGCTGATTGCCGATGCGATTGATGAAAAGTCACCTTATACCGGCGGCCATTGCCGTCGCGTTCCTGAGCTGACCATGATGCTGGCAGAAGCGGCCGCCAGAATGGATCGCGGTCCGCTCAGTAATTTCAGCATGAATGAGAAGGATATCTACGAGCTGCGCATTGCGTCCTGGCTGCATGACTGCGGCAAGGTGACGACGCCGGAATCGGTGATGGACAAGCCGACCAAGCTTTCCACCATCTTCGACCGTATCCACCTGATCGAGCAGCGTTTCGAACTTCTGAAGCAGCAGCACGAAACTGACTTGTTGCGCCAGCAGGTCGCCGCCCTGAAAGCTGGGCGCGAGGCCGATGCCAGGGCACTGGAGGCCAGGTTTCAGGAGCAGGTGCAACAGTGGGATGCGGACTTCGAGTTTCTGAAGAACGCCAATCTCGGTGGTGAGTTCATGGCGCAAGAGCATCTGCAGCGAGTCAAGGATATTGCTGCATACAGTATTACCAACAAAGCCGGTGAGCGAGTGCCGTTTCTTAGTGAAGATGAAGTCTATAACCTCAGC
>PHCM01000154.1 GCA_002842255.1 Betaproteobacteria bacterium HGW-Betaproteobacteria-2
GGGAGTGGGTATGGTGATGCAGTTGATAAGAAAAATGGGCTTGTTCCTCATCCTGGGGCTCAATTCATTCGCAGCAATTGCGCAGGAGGCCAAGTGGAACTTGCCGGAGCCGGTCACACCTGTCGCAAGGGATATTTTCCAGATTCACAATCAGTTCATGCTGGTGATTTTTGTGATGTTCATCGTGGTGCTGGCCATCATGATCTATTCCATCTTCAAGCACCGCAAGAGTCGCGGCTATCAGGCAGCGACGTTCACAGGTCCGACCACACGGTCGCAGATCGCCTGGACGCTGGTGCCGTTCGCCATCCTGCTTTATATCGACTTCATCCTCATGGGCATCCCTGCGGTTCACAGTATCCAGCTGATGGAAGACACCAAACAGGGCGCGGAGATGGTGGTGAAAGTCACCGGTTCGCAATGGCGCTGGCAATACGAATACATGGATGGCGAGGCAGAGGGCATCAAGTTCGTCAGCAACCTGACGACGCCGCAGGAGCAGATCTACAATCAGGAGGAAAAAGGCGAGAACTACCTGCTGGAAGTCGACAACCATTTCGTCGTGCCGGTCGACAAGAAGGTCCGTATCCTGATTACGGCGAATGACGTCATCCATACCTGGTGGGTGCCGGCCTTCGGTTCCGCCCGTGACGCCATCCCCGGTTTCCTGCGCGAGACCTGGATCGAGGTCGAGAAACCCGGAACCTATCGTGGCCAGTGCAAGGAACTCTGCGGCAAGGGGCATGGGTTCATGCCTATCGTGGTTGATGCCCTGCCGGAAGAGGAATTCAAGGCTTGGGTGGTTGCCAAGAAAGGTGAGATGGAGGCAGCGACAGCGGGTGCCGACAAGGAATGGACCAAGGAAGAGCTGATCACACACGGCAAGGGCGTCTACGAGAAAAACTGTGCCGTCTGTCACCAGGCCAATGGTCAGGGCATGCCACCGGCCTTCCCGCCCTTGACCGGTAGCGCGATCGTGGCCGGTCCCAATTTCGATGTGGACGGTAAGCTGCTGGTGGACAGCCATCTTGATCGCGTCTGGAACGGCAAGAACATCATGCCCGGCTGGAAAGCGACGCTCAACGATATCGACATTGCCGCAGTGGTGACTTATGAACGCAATGCGCTGGGTAATTCCGTTGGCGATGTGTTGCAGCCGGCACAGGTCAAGGCATTACGTTAAAAACCGAATAAAGTTTTGGGGTTAAGGAGAAAGCAATGAGTTATGCAAGCACTGCGGGCCATGACGAGCACCATGACCACCCGACCGGCATCCTGCGTTGGCTGACAACGACCAACCACAAGGATATCGGGACCATGTACCTGATCTTCTCGCTCATCATGTTCATGGTGGGTGGTTTGATGATCCTGGCGGTACGGGTCGAATTGTTCCAGCCGGGCATGCAGCTGATGCAGCCTGATTTCTACAACCAGCTGATTGGTGTGCATGCGCTGGTGATGATCTTTGCCGCCCTGATGCCGGCAGCGACCGGTTTTGCCAACTGGATGCTGCCGCTGCAGCTCGGGGCGCCCGATATGGCGTTGCCGCGTCTCAACAACTGGGGTTTCTGGCTGTTACCGCCCGCGGCTATCCTGCTGACACTGCCGTTTACGCTGGCATTGTTCGGCATCGGTGACGGTGCGATCGCGACCGGCTGGACCTTCTATGCACCGCTCTCGGTGCAGGGTGGCATCGGTGTCGATTTCGCCATCTTTGCCGTGCACATTCTGGGTATTTCCTCGGTCATGGGTTCCATCAACGTCATCGTCACCATCTTCAACATGCGCGCTCCCGGCATGACCCTGATGAAGATGCCGATGTTCGCCTGGGGCTGGCTGATCACCGCCTTTCTGCTGATTGCGACGATTCCGGTACTGGCCGGTGCGGTGACCATGCTGCTGACCGACCGTCATTTCGGTACACACTTCTTCAATGCAGCTGGCGGCGGCGACCCTATCCTGTTCCAGCATCTGTTCTGGTTCTTCGGCCACCCCGAGGTATACATTTTGCTGCTACCGGTTTGGGGTTTCATGCCACAGATTCTGCAGACATTCGCCCGCAAACCGATGTACGGCTACAAGGCACAGGTCTATTCGTTCTGGGGTATCGGTGTCCTGTCAGTGGTGGTCTGGGCACACCATTTCTTCACCGTGGGCATGCCGGTGCCGGCACTGATCTATTTCATGTTCAGTACCATGGCGATCTCTGTGCCGCTGGCCGTGCTGTTCTTCTGCTGGATCGCTACGATGTGGCGTGGTTCCATGACCTTTGAAACGCCCATGCTGTTCGCGGTCGGCTGGATCATCCTGTTCGGCATCGGCGGTCTGACCGGGCTGGTGCTGGCGGATGTGGCGGCGGATGCGCAATATCACCACACCTACTTCGTTGTGGCGCATTTCCACTACACGCTGTTTGCCGGTGGCATCATGGGTATCATGGCGGGCGTGTATTACTGGCTGCCGAAGATGACGGGACACATGTACAACGAAAATCTCGGCAAGCTGCATTTCTGGCTGACCGCGATCTCGTTCAACCTGACCTTCATCCCGCAATTCTTCCTGGGCTTGGCCGGCATGCCGCGCCGCATCCCGGACTATGCGCTGCAGTTCGCCGACTTCAATGCGGTTTCGACAGTAGCGGCGTTGGTGCTGGGTCTGTCTCAGTTGCTGTTCATCTACAACATTGTCAGCTGTGCACGCGGCGGCAAGAAAGCCACGGACAGGGTATGGGAAGGTTCGGATGGACTGGAGTGGACGTTGCCGTCGCCGCCACCGTATCACAGCTTTAGCGTGCAACCCGTTATCAAGTAAGTCATGGACGTGGTCCGCAATTTTGCGAACCACGTCACACGCCACACGACATAAAGAAGGCAATATGAAAGATCAGGACAAGGACAGACGTAGTCGCAGCATCAAGTTGGGGTTGTTCTTCGGGTTGCTGGCGTTGATTGTCTATCTGGGGTCGATGTACTACATGATATGGCAGCATTGACACGCATAGAGGAAAGGCAGGAAGCCAATCGCCGTCTGGGGCTGAAGTTGCTCTGGCTGGTTGGCGGTTCGATCCTGTTCGCGGTCTCGCTGGTGCCGCTCTATGACGTGTTTTGCACGGGGACCGGATTGAACGGCAAAACGCAGAATACGGCTGCGCAATCAGTGACTGAAGTCGATGAGAACCGCTGGGTCAAGATCGAGTTTACCAGCAGCGTGATGCCCGGATTGTCGTGGAATTTTCATCCGCAACAGAACAGCATCATGGTGCGTCCGGGCAAGATCGAGACCGTGTTGTTCGAGGCCCGGAACATGACCAATCAGGTAGTGGCTGGCCAGGCTGTACCCAGTGTCAGCCCGGGTTCGGCCAACAACTATCTGAAGAAGATCGAGTGTTTCTGTTTTGTCCGGCAGGAACTGCAACCGGGAGAGACCAAGCTGATGCCTTTGCGCTTCTATGTCAGCCCGGATCTGCCGGAAAAAGTGGAAGCGATTACGCTGTCTTACGCCTTTTTCAGTGCAGTGAAAAAGGCCGAGCAGGGAGAACGCGCAGCCTTTTAGGCAGCGTAAATATAAAAATCAGATAAATAAAGTACGGGAGCTCATGCATGGCTACACATTCTGAGAATCATTATTTTGTCCCCAATCCGACGCTCTATCCGGTATTCATGTCGCTGGGCATATTCGTGCTGGCGGCCGGTTTCATTTTCAGCATGAACAGCTACGAAGCGGGCAAGTGGGGCATGCTGGCCGGTGCGGCGCTGATCATCCTGATGACCTTCCGCTGGATGGGCAAGGTCATTTCGGAAAGCGAGAGCGGTGCCTACAAGCATTGGGAGGACAAGTCCTTCCGTTGGGGCATGATCGTCTTCATCTGTTCGGAAGTCGCCTTCTTCGCTGCCTTCTTCGGCGCGCTGTTCTACACACGGATGATTTCTGTGCCAGAACTGGCGGGCTACGATCCCGATTTCACCATGTACAAGGACTTTACTGCGGCCTGGCCATCCCTCGGGCCGGGCGGTGACGTGATCCGCTCAGCCGGTGCTCTGGAAAGCTATGCGCCGAATCCTGATTTCAGCCCGATGGGTGCCTGGGGTCTGCCGGCCATCAATACCCTGATCCTGCTGACTTCCGGCGCTACTATTACCTGGGCGCACTGGGGGCTGGTCAAGAACAACCGCAAGCAACTGGTGCTCGGCATGTTTCTCACGGTGGCACTGGGTATCGCCTTCCTCTTGTGCCAGGCCTACGAGTATTACCACGCCTACAGTGAACTGGGCCTGACCCTGGGTGCAGGCGTCTATGGCAGCACTTTTTTCATGCTGACCGGCTTCCACGGCTTTCATGTGACGCTGGGCACCGTCATGCTGATCGTGATTCTGTTGCGCTGCATGAAAGGCCACTTTACACCGGAACGACACTTCGGTTTTGAAGGCGTGGCCTGGTACTGGCACTTTGTCGACGT
>PHCM01000155.1 GCA_002842255.1 Betaproteobacteria bacterium HGW-Betaproteobacteria-2
TCAACTCATCGAGACCGGCACCACCCTGACCGGCCAGCGACTTGACCACGGTCGGCTTGGCCAGATAGTCGATGGTTTCATTGCCGATGTCGATATCGCCGCTACCGGTGATACGGAACAAAGGCGCTTTCATGTTGAGATCGTCGTTATGCGCGACGCCATTCCTGATATTGAAGGTCGCCGACATTTCGCTGAAATCGGTCTTCTGCGTCTTGTCACCCTCGACACTGGCCTGACCCTTGAGTGAGCTGAGCTTGTCCTTGTAGCCACGGATAGTGCCGGCGATATCAATACCCTTGACGGCACCATCGGCCAGATTCAGGCCGGCAGTACCGTTAAGCGACTTTTTTAGCGTGTTGACCGTCGCTCCACTGGTTTTCACATCCAGATTCAGATTGCCCTTACCGCTCAACATGTCGTTGTTGATGGCATCGACCAGCAAGGGACCGATGGCAATACCGGTCATGTTCTGCTTGAAGGCGATCTGCGGTGTGGCACGGGCATCCACCTGCAGCGAGCCGTTCATGGCGCCTTCATACAGATTGGCAGAGAACGGTGCCAGTTGCGCCACGCCGTCATCCGCCTTGAGCTTGATGCGGACATTGGTCGACTTGACGTTGGCCAGATTGAGCCAGCCGATGCGCAACTCGCCGTCGGCATTGATCGCCCTCAGCGCCGAGAGGTCGATTGGCGTATCAACAGCTGGCTTGCCGTCCGTAGCGGCCGGCTTGTCGTCGGACTTGGCGATGTAACGGTCGGCATCGAGCTTGTCGATATCCACATCAAAATGATAGATCGGCTTGGCAAAACGGCTGATGCCGAAGCTGCCCTTGATCTGCGATTCATCCAGCTTGACGGCGAACGGGCTGACGTTGAGGCGCTCACCATCGGCCTTGATGCCCATGTTAAGGCCGGTCAGGCGGTACTTGTCATAGAGAATGCTGCCGATGCTGACCTTGCCTTCCAGCAAGAGGTCCTTCAATGCAGAAAGGTCTGTCGGCTTGGCCGGACCGCTGTCTGCCGCCTTCTCAGCCTTGGCCGACGGTTGTCCCAGCAGCTTGTTGAGGTCCAGCGTGTCGGCATTCAGGTTGAATTTGATATTGGGCTTCTTGAAGCCTGCCACGGCCACATCACCGTTGAGCTTGGTCGTATCGATGGCCAGATTGAAATCGCTCTTGACCTGCTCCTGCTTGACGTCGGCATGCAGTTTGAGCGCGAAATCACCCTTCATGGCACCACCCGGCAGCGCCGGGTCCTTCACATCCAGATTACCGGCCAGCTTGGGCAGATCGAATATCAGCTGTTCGAGGTTGCCGCTGAAGGGCGAGGAGAACTTGCCCTGCACGGTACGTGCGCCCTGCTTGGCGGCAATGTCACCGCTGATGCCGCTGCTTTGCAACGCCTTGGGCGAACCTTTGACATCGGCCAGCACCAGATTGGCCTTGACGCTGTCGCTGCCCTTTTCCTGAGTCAGGCTCAAGCTGGCTTCCTTGCCGCTGACCTCGTCTTCCTGCACCACCAGTTTCGGCGCCGCCAGATCGACCGCAACCTTGGCGCCATCAAAATTGCCAGTCATGGCCAGCTTCAGGCCGTCAACCAGAAACTCCATGTTCTCCGGCTTGGCATCGACATCGCCGCTCAGTTTGACGACCACTTCCTTACCGCCGGCAAAATCACCCTGCACATTGGCATCCAGCCCTTTGGCGACGAAATGCTTCTGCTCCGGATCGGCCATGAAGTTGCCCTTGATCTTCGCGGCAATGTTAAGTGCTGGTTCCTTCGCGGACAATTCGAAATCGGTCGCCACATCAAAGGGACTGGCAAGCGCGACATGCCCGGTTTCCAGATTGAACTTGCTCAGCTTGATCTCATTGTTTGCTTGCAGATCGGTGTAGGTGACTGCGGAATTGGTGATGATGACACCGTCGACATCGAACTTGATCTGCTCGGATTCGCTTTCGTCCTCACTCAGCAAGTCGTCATAGTTGGTAGTGCCGTCCTCATAGCGCACGATGTTGGCGCGTGCGCCGTCAACATAGATCGTGTCGACGATCAGCTCTTTTTTCAGCAGCGGCAGCAATGCCAGCGAGACTTTCAGGCTCTCCACTGCAGCGAACTCCTTGTCGCTCTTGTGTTCGGAAATGGAGATACGGCCGAGATTGGCACCGATCTTCGGCCAGAAGGCGAGCTTGATGTCGCCCTCGATATTCAGGGTACGTTGCTTTTTCTCCTGCACCATTTTGACCACCAACGGCTTGTAGTCGTTGGGATTGAAAGTGGCCGCGACAATGCCGACCACGATGAGTACCAGCACAATCAGGCCAGCCAGCGCGATAGCGCCATATTTAAGTATTTTATTCATGTCTGAACTCGATTCATTATTCAAATTTTTAGATATTCGAACACTTCAGTGCCAAGAAAATACAGGCCGATGAAAAAGGCCGTGAAATAGAGAATGGTCACGATGATCCAGCCAAATGCAATCAATGTCATCAGCCCGTCACTCTCCATGTCTGCCAGACAGACAAACAGTATCGCCAAGCCCGGCAGGGTATTGTTCATCGGCAGGATGCCAAACGGGATGGCCATCAGAGTACCTGCCATCATCAGAATGATACCGCCGATTCTCTGTCCCTGTCTGCCTTCGACCAGAGCGTAAAGCCTCGGTTTGGTAAATTTATGACAAAAATGCACGATCTTCAAACAACCATGGCCTATCAGGCGCCAGGCTTCCTGGCTCAAGACCAGGTCGCGCATTGCCTTCGGCAACACGGGCGAGGTCCGTCCGCACCACATCTGCCAGCCGAGAAAACTGAAAGCCAGCCCGGCCACTATCGTCATGGGGCCGAGCGGTACCGGCTGAAAAAAGGGAATGACCAGGATCAGTGAAATCAGGGCGTAGGCAGAACCATGCAGACTGTCCAGCGCCTCACCCAGCGTCAGCGGCTTCTGTTTCGCCTGCTCCTCGAAACGGGACAGGCTCGCTAGCAGACGCTCGTAATCATTCATGCGGTCATCAGGCGTTCCAGAAGTAGGCCAGGACAATGCTGCCAAAAACAATACGGTAGTAGGCGAACAGGCGGAAATCGTGATGCGCGACATAGCGGATGAAGGTCTTCACCGCCAGCAGGGCCGCAAGGAAGGACATGATAAAACCGACGGCAAAAACAGGGACATCCCCCCAGCTCAAAAGATCGCGGTTCTTCAGCAGATCAAAGGTCGTCGCGGCAAACATGATGGGGATGGCCACAAAGAAGGAGAACTCGGTCGCCGCCTTGCGTGACAGACCGAAAATGACGCCGCCGAGAATGGTGGCGCCGGAGCGGGAGACCCCCGGGATCAATGCCATCGACTGTGCGCAACCGATTTTCAGTGCCTGTTTGAAACTCATGTCATCGACGGTTTCCGTCGTCGGCACGGGTGCGAATTTTTCCACGATCAGAATGACGAAACCGCCGACGATGAGAGCAATGGCAACCGTGAATGGTGAAAACAGATAGGCCTTGATCTGGCTGTGAAAAGCCAGACCGAGCAGAGCAGCCGGCATGAAAGCGACGCCGAGATTGAAGATGAAGCGCTGCGCTGCCCGGTCGCTGAATGCACTACCGGCGACATGCCCCAGACGTGTACGGTATTCCCAGCAGATCGCAAGAATCGCGCCCAGCTGGATGAATATCTTGAACACCTTGCTTTTCTCATCATTGAATTCGAGCAGATCACCGACGATGATCAGGTGGCCGGTGCTGCTGACCGGCAAAAACTCAGTCGCACCCTCAACCACACCCAGAATGAAAGCCTTCAACAACAACATCAATTCCATAAACAGAAAACCTTTCTTTTTTCAGACCAATTAAAAACGCTCGCCCGGCCGCAGATAGCGCCATTGCCCCACAGGCAATTTGCCCAGCGTCACACTGCCGATACGCACGCGTTTGAGGCCGACAACATGCAGCCCCACCAGCTCACACATGCGGCGAATCTGGCGCTTTTTGCCCTCGCGCAAGACAAAGCGCAACTGGTCTTCGTTCTGCCAGGAAACCTTGGCCGGCTTGAGCGGAACACCATCCAGCGCCAAACCGAAATTAAGTTTTTTCAGCCCTTCTGCCGACAACGTGCCCTCGACCCTGACCAGATATTCCTTCTCGGTAGTCGAATCCTCGCCGATCAGCTGTCTGGCGACGCGACCATCCTGCGTCAGCACCAGCAAACCGGTCGAATCGATATCCAGCCGGCCGGCCGGCGCCAGTCCCTTGAGGAATCCGCGCTGGAAGGTCTTCCTGACCGGGTCTTCTGCCCATTGATTATCCGGGTGCACCAGCACCACGGCAGGCTCATAGCCATCCTCGGCCTGACCTGAAACGTAACCCACCGGTTTGTGCAGCAGTATCGTGACGATTTCCGACTGATGCTTTTCCGCCGCCTTGCTGACTTCGATTCTGGC
>PHCM01000156.1 GCA_002842255.1 Betaproteobacteria bacterium HGW-Betaproteobacteria-2
CTCAACGATGTCCAGAAATGCCGGCAGCGTTGTGAATTATTTCAGAATTCCGAGCAACAGCGTCATTGAGCTTGGTTCCAGAATAAATCTTTGAGAGCAGGGATATGCCAGCCACCTCGAATAAGCATCATGAATGAATTCAATATCTCAGAGGTAGAGCTGAGTTATCTGCGACTGGTCGACAGAGGGCATTTGGAACATGGCTTTCTGAAACCGCAGCCTGTAATTCACCTGATCTCAAAAGGGATGATAGAGGAACTTACAACCATGGTTTTCCCAATGATTGCACCTAGAACAATCTACAGGATAACCCCTTTGGGAAAACAGACGCTTGCTGCAATCGGCAGTCCGGGGGAATGACTTTCCGGAACAGGCAACAAATTCCGGGATTTGCATTGCGCGCACAAAAAAGCCCTGAATATTCTTCAGGGCTTTTCGTTTTAATTACAGGCTGTTTCAGTACAGCTTTCTTTGGATCAAATCACAAGATGGTCGGGGTGAGAGGATTCGAACCTCCGGCCTCCGCGTCCCGAACGCGGCGCTCTACCAGGCTAAGCTACACCCCGATACAGCGCCCATTATAGCGCCACGGCGGCTTTACGAAAACCGCCTACAGCGCAAAATACCAGTAATGGTCGATCAGCAGCGCGGCAAACAGCAGGCTCAAATAGAGAATGGAATAGCGGAACATGCTACGCGACAACTCGTCCGAATAGCGGCGATAGAGCTTGACGGCATAGACCATGAATACCGTATTGAGCAGTAGCGACGACGCCAGGTAGATCAGCCCGCTCATGCCGTAGCCATAGGGCATCAGGGCAACCCCGAACAGAATCACGGTATACAGCAGGATGTGCAGCCGCGTGAATTCCTCGCCGTGCGTCACCGGCAGCATCGGCATGCCGACCTTTTCATATTCCTTGCGGCGGTAGAGCGCCAGCGCCCAGAAATGCGGCGGGGTCCAGGCGAAGATGATGAGAAAGAGGATCAACGCTTCGGGGCCGACCACGTTGTTGACCGCAGCCCAGCCCAGGATCGGCGGCATTGCGCCGGAGGCGCCGCCGATGACGATGTTGAGCGGCGTCGCCGGTTTGAGAAAGATGGTGTAGATGACCGCATAGCCGAGAAAGGTGGCGAGTGTCAGCCACATGGTCAGCGGATTGACGAGGAAATAGAGAATCGCCAGTCCGGCACCGCCCAGCAGCGTGGCAAAAATCATGGTTTGCGTGGAAGTCACCTGGCCGGTAGGTAATGGACGGCCGCGGGTGCGTGCCATTCTGGCATCAATCTTCTGCTCGATCAGGCAATTGAACGCAGCTGCAGCACCGGAGGCCATGCCGATACCCAGCGTCGCTGCCAGCAGCAAGCCGAGCGGCACCATATTGGGCGTGGCGAGGAACATGCCGATCATGGCCGTGAAGACGATCAGTGCCGTCACCCGCGGTTTGCACAAGGGAAAGAACTTGAGAAACTCATGGCTGACATGGCCTGTGAATTTTTGCAGTCTTGCGATGGTGATAGTCGTCATAACGCCTCCCTATTTTGGCAATTCCGTGATTTTTGAATTCAACACCATGACCGTCATGACCAGCAGCGCAGCGCCCAGATTATGGGCGACTGCCAGCACCAGCGGCAGATGCAACAGCAGATTGGCAATGCCCAGCCCGATCTGCACAAAAAGCAGCAACAGCATCAGCAGGCCGATCTTGCGCATGTGTTCCTGCCGCATCAGGCACCAGGCCAGCAGACCGAAATAAATCAGGACCACCAGCGCGCCGATACGATGCGTCCACTGGATGGCCGTCAGCGCCGGCAATTCAAGCGGCGTACCATCTATCGATTCACCCAGCTCGCGTATCCAGTGAAAAGCGTTGGAGAAATCCATCTCCGGCAGCCAGAACCCATGACAAGTCGGGAAATCGGTACAGGCCAGCGCCGCATAATTGGTGCTGGTCCAGCCACCCAGCAGTATCTGCGCGAACAACACGACCACCCCGGCCCTGATCCACAGACGCAAACCGCCGGAACTGACGAAACGTCGTGAAACCACCCCCCAATGCCGGTGCGTGATCCAGGTCAACAAGGCCAGCGTCGCCATGCCGCCGAGCAGGTGCGCGGTAACGACTGCAGGCTTGAGCAGCATGGTCACGGTCCACATGCCGAGCATGGCCTGGAATGTCACCAGCACCAGCAGCATGGTCGGTGTCCAGGCTGAAACCTGTAACAGTTTGCTGGCACGCCAGCCCAGCACAGTAAGTACCAATATCAATATGCCCAAGCTGCCTGCCAGGTAGCGATGCAGCATCTCTTTCCAGGCCTTGCCGTGATCGAAATCGCTATCGGGGAAGGCCATCTGCGCTTGTTTAATCGCCGCCTCGCTCTCCGGCACGGTCATGGTGCCGAAGCAGCCGGGCCAGTCCGGACAACCCAATCCGGCGTCAGACAGCCGGACATAGGCACCGAGCGACACCACGCAAACCGCCAGCAAGGTGCCGACAAGTGCGACATGTCTGAACCAGGCAGCAGCGCTACCCATTACAAAACCCAGCCATCAGCGAATCCAAACCGCGATCTTGTCCTCATCATGCTCATCCCTACCCTACCCTGCCCAAGCATAGGCCAGCAGTCGGTTAAGATCCTTGCGGATATCGTTGGCAGCTATCGCGAGGGGATAGCTCATCATCAGGTTACCGAGCGGGTCGACGAAATAGACGCGCTGCGACGAACCGGCAGCAGCCTCGGGCAAATCGAACTGCTGCATCAGTTCCGCCTGTTGCGCAGCGGGCTGGTTCAGCACGATCAGGTCCGGATACTTGCCCTTGAGGACGCTGACATCCTGTTCCGCAGTCAGCAGAACGCGTTGTACCCGTGGAATGTGTTTTGCCAGCGAGGCATGAATCTGTCGCATGTCATGCAGCCTGCCAGTGCATGGCTTATCGCAGCGTTCGGCGATATACACCATGCTCCATTTATCCTTGAACAAGTCACCTGAAACAGCCTCTGCTTCGCTGTCTGCAAGTCCTGCAGGCAAAACGACAGGCTTGACCGGCGACACCATATGACCGCGGCTGCCGCCGGACGGATGCCAGTCGAGCTTGTGCATCATGGTCACCAGCAACAGCGGTGCGGCGAAGAAGATGAACAGCAGAAATATCACCCAGCGCCCTTGCGGCTTTCTCGGGTGATTGGCGCTGTTCAATAGGGGGTTGTCTGTCTGCATCTTACTCATGCGCCTGTCGCCTGAAAGCTGTAAATATCCATATCATCAAAGTCGCTGCTGCAAATCCGAACCACTGCAGGGCATAACCCGTATGCGTCGTGATGCGCTCATCCGGCCTTGGCCAATCGCGCAGATAACCGCCACCTTCACTTTGCGCATCCAGCCTGATGACCAGCGGCAGCACCTCGAAATCCACTGTCTGCCGGTAACGCGGCATGTCCATGTTCTGCCAGACGCTTTGCCAGCTTGTATCCATCTTCGAGGCTTCCTGCTCCAGACTGTAGAATTTTTCGGAGGGCAGCCAGAGTGAGCCGATGATCTCCAGTTCGCCGGCGGACGTTTCTATTTCCGGCAACACACTTCTGTCCGCTTCGGCCAATATCCAGCCGCGATTCACCAGCACATACTTCCCGGATGATCCAATCTGCAAGGGCGTAATCACATGGTAGCCGGCCCGTCCCTGCGCCACCTGGTTATCCAGCAATATCTGATATTCAGGCCGGTAGGTTCCAACCACCTTGACCTTGCGATAGCGCCAGCTTTGCGTATCCTCGAATGTCAGCGGCATCGTGACCGGCTCTGCCTGCAGCGCCTGGTCATACAAGTCCTGCAACATCTGCTTCTGTTCGGCCTTGTGGTATTGCCAGAAGCCGAACTTGATGAACAACGGGATGCAAATCAGCATGGCGACTGTTCCGACCAGTGTTGGCCGAAAACGGTAATCGGCTAATCGAAATTGCAAATAACTCATGTGCGCCGCATAATCATTTGGTACTTAACGGGAAACTTCTCATGCTCATCAAACTCGCTATCGTTTTCGTTCTGATCCTGATCATCGGCAGCCTGTTTTCGGCGCTTTTCTTCCTGGCCAAGGACAAGGGCGCCAGTGAGAGAACCGCCAAGGCGCTGACTGTCCGCATCACGCTCTCCATCCTGTTGTTCCTCGGCCTCATGCTGGCTTATGCTACTGGCCTGATCGGCCACTCCTAATTCAATATTTGGGAACCTCGAAAAACCTACTACGCGCCTCGATTGCTGCGTTACGCGGTACTCGTCCCCTCGCCTATCCATCTGATATGTCTCGGGTTCTCCGTTCCGTGCGCCTTGCACTCAAGTCGCTCGCAACGGTTTTCGAGATTCCCATATCTTCAGAAATAAGGGCGATGCGCTCGCATCGCCCCCTTTCAAGCTCCCCAGC
>PHCM01000157.1 GCA_002842255.1 Betaproteobacteria bacterium HGW-Betaproteobacteria-2
TGGTCACTTCTACACCACGACCAAGAACAAGCGCACCATGCCTGAAAAGATGGAAATCAAGAAATTTGACCCTGTCGCCCGCAAGCATGTGATGTACAAGGAAGCCAAGCTCAAATAATTGACTAGTTCAAGTAATTGAGAGGCTCATAAAAAAACCCGCTATTGCGGGTTTTTTTATGTCCGTCAGTTCCGCATCGGAACATCAGGCCATCTTGTAACAACGCAGGCGCCTGGAAAACTCCTGCAAGGCCTCTATGCCGCTGGCTTCGGCACGGCGACACCAGTCCTCCAGCATTCTCAGCAATTGCTCCTGGCTGGCATTAGAACGCGCCCAAACGGCTGCCAACTCCTGCCTGAACTGGTAAAGGACTTGCAGATTCCGGCTATGCTGCAAAACGCTGCTTAATGCCTGTTTTTCCTGATCCTGCAGATCCTTTGCATCCTGCGCCAGCCATCGCCTCAACCTTTCCGGCATCAAAGGCCCCTTGCCATACTGCAGATACGCTTGCTGCAGCTTGGACAACTCTTCCCTGCAGGCAATTTTAACTATCTCGCCATACCTGCCCATCACATCAAAACGATGCGTGATGACCGCCTGCAAAGTGTCCAGATCGCAACGGGTCTTGGCCCAATCAAAGCGAATCCTCGGGGCAACTTTCTTGACACTGGCCAGATGCAGGAACTGCATGATGCGGATATACATCCAGCCGATATCGAATTCATACCACTTGTTTGAGAGTCGTGCCGAGCTGGCATAGGCATGGTGGTTATTGTGCAGCTCCTCGCCACCGATCAATATGCCCCAGGGGACGATGTTACGGCTGGCATCCGCTGCCTCGAAATTGCGGTAGCCCCAATAGTGACCGACGCCATTGATGACACCGGCAGCAAAAAATGGAATCCAGATCATTTGCACCGCCCAGAGCGTGACACCTATCGGACCGAACAATACGACATCTGCAACCAACATCAGCCCGACACCGGCGCTGGGGTAGCGGCTGTAGAGATTCCGCTCGAGCCAGTCATCCGGCGTGCCCTTGCCAAATCTTTCCAGTGTTTCCTGCCTGGCCGCTTCCAGCCGGAACAGCTCGGCACCTTCCAGCAGGACCTTCTGCAGACCCAGCACTTGAGGACTATGCGGATCTTCAACAGTTTCGCAGCGTGCATGATGCTTGCGATGCACAGCAGCCCACTGCCGGGTCTGCATACCCGTAGTCAGCCATAGCCAGAACCGGAAAAAATGACTGACAATTGGATGCAGATCAAGCGCACGATGGGCTTGGTAGCGGTGCAGATAGATCGTCACTGCGGCAATCGTTATATGGGTCATGGTCAGGACAAAGACCACATAGCCCCACCAAGGCAGTTGAAATAGACCGTCAAGCATGAATAGATCCCTCCATGCGTTCATTACAATCATTGTATGCCTAAAAATAGGCTGATGTTACAAAACCGTTCCTGCAGCATCCGGCGCCGGCGGTTCATTGTTCAGAATGCGGATCTCGCGCTGCGGATAAGGAATGCTGACGTTATGCTTTTTGAACGCGCGCCAGATATCGAGATAGATTTCGGATTGCAAGCTGGCTGTCCCATTTTCAGGATCACTGATCCAGACATTCATCACAAGGTCGATGCCGCTGTCGCCAAACGCCCGCAGCAATGCATTGGGCGGAGGATCACGCAGAACACGCTCCTGCGTAGTCGCAGCTTCCAGCATCAGCCGCATGGCAAGCTCAAGGTCTGTCTGGTAGCTGACCTGTAGCGATAACTGCACACGCACCTTGCGATCGGTCAGCGAGTGATTGATCATCACATTAGAAACCAAAGTCTCATTGGGAATGATCACTTCCGTATTGTCCAGCTTGCGCAGCACCATATAACGGGACCGCAGTTCGCTGACGATACCGTAATGCGTATCTACCGTGACAATATCGCCGATATGTATGGAATCATCCAGCAGCAGGATGAAACCGCTGGCATAGTTGCTTGCGATCTTCTGCAAACCAAATCCGAGGCCGACACCCAGCGCCCCGCCGAATACTGAAAGCAAGGTGATATCCAGCCCGACCGCAGAAAGCGCGAACAGCACCGCAATCAGCGAGAAGAAAATACGCACGAGCTTGCTTAACACGACTCGTACGTTCATGTTGATCTGACCCGCCCCCATCAAGCGGTTCTCGATCAACCGGCTGATCCAGAGCGCGCCAAACAACGTCACCAGGATAATGAGGATGGCCTGTAGTAACAGCAGCAGTGTCATCTCGCCCTTGCCTACTGTGAACCTGACACTATCAAGTGCGGCCAGGATATCGGGCAGTACACCGACCAGATGCAGCGCCAACACCAGCCAGACAATGCTGGCAACAGTGCCTTCCATGGTGCGTACCCAGCCGCCCGGAGTGAAAATATACCGCAACGCATAGACCATCAGCCTGATGACAGCCATGGCCAGTAGCAGGGTCATCGCCAGCTTGAGCAGGCTCACATCCTGCCAGTGACCCAGTACCAGATATCCGCAGTAGACGAATATCAGCGATGACAGCGGGAACAGGACGCGATTGATACCCCCTATCCCCACCTTCCAGCGTTCAGCAGCGCGGCGCATGACATAGGCGCGCAGTATGCCGTTGACAGACCACGCCAGCAGCAAGCCCAAGGCGATGACAGTCGCCTGCCAGAGCAATGCTGGAGTATTGCTACCCGACTGAAGTTCCTGCCAGATCAAGCTCATCTCGGGATTCATCAGATTCCTCTATAGCAATACGATGCTGGCAAGGCCCAGGAAGATGAAAAATCCGCCGCTGTCTGTCATCGCTGTAATCAGGACACTGGAGCCGACTGCTGGATCCTTGCCAAATTTGGTCATCACCAGGGGAATCAGGACGCCCATGACAGCGGCCAGCATCAAGTTCATGGTCATCGCTGCAGTCATGACCATGCCCAGCGCAACATTGTCATAAAGCAGGTAGGCCACCACGCCCAGCACACTGCCCCAGATCAGGCCATTCAACAATGCAATGCCCAGCTCCTTCTTTAACAAGGTCTTCATATTATGCGAGGCGACCTGACCCAATGCCAGACCACGTACGATCATCGTAATGGTCTGATTACCGGAATTGCCTCCGATGCCGGCTACAATCGGCATCAGAGCCGCCAGCGCCACAATCTTTTCGATCGAACCCTCGAATGCGCCAATGACGCGGGAGGCAACAAACGCGGTCACCAGATTGACGGCCAGCCAGGTCCAGCGGTTCTGCACTGCCTTCCACACCGAGGAAAACATATCTTCGTCTTCGCTCAGACCAGCCAGTGACAGCATGTCGCTCTCCGCTTCTTCACGGATGAAGTCCATCACTGTATCTACCGTCAACCGGCCGATCAGCTTGTTATTCTCATCGACGACGGGCGCTGTCACCAGGTCGTAACGCTCGAACGCCTTGGCTGCATCGGTCGCCTTGTCTTCCGGATGGAACACCACGGCATCGTCCGCCATGACCTCATCCACACCCAGTTCAGGATCGCTGACCACAATACGTTTCAACGGCAGCACACCGTGCAGCACATCATGCCGGTCAACGACAAACAGCTTGTCCGTGTGATCCGGCAGATTGCCGATACGGCGCAAATAACGCAGGGCGACTTCCAGCGAGATATCCTCGCGTATGGTCACGATATCGAAGTCCATCAAGGCACCTACCGCGTCTTCCGGATAGGACAGGGCAGATTGCAGCCGCTCGCGGTTGCCTGCGTCCAGACTCTCCAGCAGGTCCTGCAACACGTCCTTGGGCAGGTCATGTGCCAGATCCGCCAGCTCATCCGTATCGAGCTGTTCAGCCGCAGCCAGCAACTCCTCGCTGTCCATGTCGGCGATTAGCGTCTGTCTGACCGCATCAGACACTTCCAGCAGGATATCGCCGTCACGCTCGGCTTTTACCAGATCCCAGACTTCGAGACGCTCCTCCAGCGGCAGCGCTTCAAGAATGTAGGCGACGTCAGCCGGATGCAACTCATCCAGTTTCTTCTGCAGTTCGGTAAGATTCTGTCTGTGGACGATGGTCTCGACCAGAGGCTGATTCGGCATATCCTGCCTGTGCACCAGGCCTTCGACCAGTTTGTGCTTGTGCAGGAGCGCGATGACTTGTTGCAGGCTTTCTTGCAAGCTTTCTTTTGATTCTTGAATTTCAGCCATTGGTTAGCCCACAAGTATTTGATTGGAATTAAAATGGACCGGGGCATCTCCCCAGACGTTATTATGGTGGTTTTTCAGGCTACGGAAAACGCTTATCCGCCAATTAGTCGGCAGATTGTACAAAAAACAGGAAATTCATTGCCCATGTCACATGATTTCATTCTCTACGGCACCTCGGCCTGCCATCTGTGCGAACAGGCAACTGAAATACTCGCAACACTCGCATCG
>PHCM01000158.1 GCA_002842255.1 Betaproteobacteria bacterium HGW-Betaproteobacteria-2
CTCCTGCATGCGCGCACCACCACTGGCCGAAACGCAGACAAACGGCATCTTGTGTTCGATACAAGCCTGCACACCGCGACTGAAGCGTTCGCCCATGACCGAACCCATGGAACCGCCCATGAACTTGAACTCGAAAGCCGCGACCACCGCAGGGATGGTCTTGATACTGCCTTGCATCACAATCAACGAATCGGTCTCACCCAGGTCAGACTGGGTCGCTTTCAACCTGTCAGCATAACGCTTGGTATCCTTGAACTTGAGTGGATCGACCGGCAGAACGTCGGCACCGATCTCGAACCGGCCTTCCGCGTCGAGAATCAGATCCAGCCTTCTTCTGGCCGAGATGCGATGATGATGCCCGCACTTGGGGCAAACTTCGGCATTGCTTTCAAGATCACTGCGATACAGCACGGCATCACATGACGGACATTTGCTCCACAGGCCTTCAGGCACAACTTTTTTGCTTGTGCCCTGTGTACGATTGATTTTTGGCGGTAATAGTTTTTGCAACCAGCTCATGGTATGCCCCTCGTCTAGTTGGAGTCTATCGCAGCTCGCAACTCGCTTGTCAATGCAGCAAGATTGCCCAGCAGCTCTTGTTCTGATGAATTTTCTATTTCCTGCACCATGCGACTGCCAACCACAATCGCATCGGCAATCTCGGCTACCTGGCGTGCAGTTTCAGCATCACGCACACCAAAGCCTACGCCTATCGGCAGGCTGGTCTTTCCGCGTATGCCCAACAATCGCTCGGTGACTTGCGCAATATCGAGATTCTGCGAACCGGTAACACCCTTGAGCGAAACATAATAAACGAAGCCGCTGGCCTGCTGCACGATGGTATCAATGCGTGAGGCTTCGGTCGTAGGGGAAAGCAGGAAGATCGGATCCAGTTCACGACTCTTCAGCAGTGCGACGAACTCGCCGCATTCCTCTGGTGGATAGTCGACTGTCAGCACACCATCGACCCCTGCCGTTTTGGCTTGGTCGGCAAAATTCTCTATACCCATGGCTTCGACCGGGTTGGCATAACCCATCAGGATCACGGGCGTCATTGTATCCTTCTCACGAAAGGTTCTGACCATCTGCAACACATCGCTCAGCCCCACATGATGAGCCAGCGCACGTTCACTGGCGCGCTGAATAACCGGACCGTCCGCCATCGGATCGGAGAACGGGATACCCAGCTCTATCATGTTGGCACCGCTGTCGACCAGCGCATGCATCAGGTTAACGGTATGTTTCGGATGCGGATCTCCCGCAGTAATGTAGGGAATCAGCGCTTTTTTCTTCTGTTGCGCAAGTGCTGCGAAGGTCGATTGAATACGGGACATGTATGATTTTTCTGTAATACGCTAATGAATGAAAACTAGAGCTCGATACCTGATAGTCTTGCCACGGTATTGATATCCTTGTCACCGCGGCCGGACAGGTTGACCAGCAGCACCTTTTCCGGAGACATGGTGGCCGCCAGTTTCATGGCATAGGCGATCGCGTGACTGGATTCCAGCGCCGGGATGATCCCCTCGGTGCGACACATGGTATGGAAGGCGTTCATCGCTTCATCATCTGTCACTGCGACATATTCGGCTCTATGGATGTCCTTCAACCACGCATGCTCAGGGCCCACACCAGGATAATCAAGGCCGGCAGACACCGAATGGGTTTCGACAATCTGGCCGTTCTTGTCCTGCATCAGATAAGTGCGGTTACCATGCAACACACCGACCGGGCTATTGGCGGTCAGTGGTGCGGCATGCTTGCCGGTCTCAATACCATAACCAGCAGCTTCGACGCCAATCAACTTCACGCTCTCTTCATCGATGTAGGGATAGAAGATGCCCATGGCATTGGAGCCGCCGCCGACACAGGCAATCACCGCATCCGGCTGACGCCCGATCATTTCCTGCATCTGCTGCTTGGCTTCAATACCGATCACCGACTGGAAGTCACGCACCATCATCGGGTACGGGTGCGGTCCGGCGACTGTGCCGATAATATAGAAAGTGTCAGCAACATTGGTCACCCAATCGCGCATCGCTTCGTTCAGCGCATCTTTCAGGGTTTTGGAGCCAGACTCGACCGGTACGACAGTAGCGCCCAGCAATTTCATGCGATAGACATTCGGAGCCTGTCGCTTGACGTCCTCCGAGCCCATGTACACCACGCATTCCAGACCGAGTCGAGCGGCAATCGTGGCGGTCGCCACGCCATGTTGACCTGCCCCGGTTTCCGCAATCACTCGCGGCTTGCCCATGCGCTTGGCCAGCAGCGCCTGGCCAACCGTGTTGTTTACCTTGTGAGCGCCGGTGTGATTCAGATCTTCGCGCTTGAAATAGATGCGTGCGCCACCGATTTTCTCGGACAGTCGCTGCGCATAATAGATGGGGCTGGGGCGACCAACAAAATGCTTAAGGTCATAGGCGAATTCAGCGAGAAACTCCGGATCGTGACGATACCGTTCATACATCACGCGTAACTCTTCGAGCGCCTCGATCAAGGTCTCGGCGACAAAAACACCGCCGTATGGCCCGAAATGGCCGCGCTCATCCGGCATATCATAAACTTGCATCACTGACTCCTCGCATGAATGCAGCGATCTTTGCCGCATCCTTGATTCCTTTGTTAAGTTCCACGCCGCCGCTGACATCCACTGCGTATGGCCGCACCTGCCTGACTGCCTGCTCGACGTTATCGGGACCCAGCCCACCCGCCAACACCACAGGTAGCGGCAATGTTTTTGGAATGATATTCCAGTCGAAAATCTGACCGGTTCCGCCCGGCACGCCTTCAATAAATGCATCCAGAAGCAAGGCTTGGGCATGCTTGAATTGTTCTGCGTATTGTAGCAAATTTGTATCCGGTTTAACGCGAATCGCCTTCATATACGGTAGGTCAAATCGCTCGCAGGCTTCCGGTGATTCATCGCCGTGAAACTGCAGCAGATCCAGGCGCACCAGTTTCATGACCTGCAGGATCTCTTCCGGTTCCGCATCAACGAACAAGCCGACCACACTGACGAAAGGAGGCAGGCTGGCAACGATCTGCGTCGCCCTCTCCGGACTGACGTAGCGCGGACTGGGGCGATAAAACACGAGGCCTATCGCGTCACAGCCAGCAGTGACAGCAGCCCTGGCATCTTCCTCTCGAGTAATGCCACAGATTTTGACACGTGTACGCAAATGAAAACTTTCTCTCGGATTCAACAAGCGCCATTTTATAGTGTATGCCCGCTTACCGCGCGTTTTTTACTGCACGAGCGCTCACTCAAATGAAAATCCGGCTTAGATCCCTTCCGGCTTCAGGCAGGTTCCACTTGTCGTCATAACCAATGCCTGTCAGGTACAGGCCGTCAGGAGCAAAGGTGGGAGGTGCCAGCTTGCGGTCCTTTTGCTGAATGAGTTCCGTCATGAACTCAGGCGGATAACTGCCTTTACCGATGTAGACCAGCGCGCCGACCATATTCCGCACCTGATGATGCAAAAAGGCATTGGCCCGGAAACTGAATACCAGGCGACCATCCGTACCGCTGATATCTGCCCTGCTCATGACTTTTACCGGTGACTTGGCTTGGCACTCGGCTGCGCGAAAAGCACTGAAGTCATGTTCGCCAAGCAGAAAATTCGCCGCCGCCTGCATCGCAGCCAGATCAAGCGGCTGATGAAACCAGCCCGCCTTGCCGGACATTACGGCAGGAGCAACCGGCCGATTGATCAGGAAATACTGATAACTGCGTTGGTAGGCTGAAAAGCGGGCATGAAAATGTTCGTCCACGACTTGCGCCCATAACACCCTGACGCCTGCCGGCAGATGTGCATTGACACCCCTGACCCAAGCTGTAACCGGCCTGGCAGTTGCCGTATCAAAATGCACCACCTGACACAAGGCATGAACGCCTGTATCCGTGCGGCCTGCCGCGATAACGGCAACCTTATGCCCTGCCAGAATGGCCAATGCGCTCTGCAAACAATCCTGTATACCGCAGCCGTTACTTTGACTTTGCCATCCACAGAATCCCCTGCCGTCATATTCAAGCCCCAAGGCTATACGCATACCTGTATCACCCCCAACAGGACCAGACCGAACAGCACCAATCCATCCATGTAATGCATGGCGGGTTTGATTATCTCAATCTGCTCCGGCGCCCCATGATCGGTATTGAGCACATCCTCCAGTTTCATCAGTTGATGAATTGAATTGTGTTGCCGGTTCTTCATGCCATGCTCCACATAATACAAAGTCAGCCACAATCTGACCGCAAAACTTTCCGGATTGAGCCCCAATAAACGAAAAGGTCTGGCCAGAAAATACAAGCCAGCAATCAACTGCTCCCGTCCGGTTGTCGCCAGCAGCAAGGCCAGACCGGCCAGAATAGCCGCAAGGCGCAGCATCTGTTCTATGCCGGCATGAAT
>PHCM01000159.1 GCA_002842255.1 Betaproteobacteria bacterium HGW-Betaproteobacteria-2
GGCTTTGTCATCGCCGCCGACGAATGCTATTCGGAGATCTACTTCAATGAAGCGCAGCCGCCACTGGGTGCACTGGAAGCCGCAAACAAGCTGGGGCGCGACTACACGCGGCTGGTGGTGTTCAGCTCGCTGTCCAAACGTTCCAACGTGCCGGGCATGCGCTCCGGCTTCGTCGCCGGCGACGCGAAGATCCTGGAGAAATTCCTGCTTTACCGCACCTACCACGGCTGCGCCATGAACCCGGCCGTGCAGCATGCCAGCATCGCGGCCTGGAACGACGAGGCACACGTCATCGAGAACCGCCGGCTCTACGATGCGAAATTCAAGGCGGTGACACCGCTCATCAAGCAGCGACTCGATGTCGAACTGCCGGACGGTGCCTTCTATCTATGGGCGCGTACCGACATGCCGGATACCGAGTTTGCGCTCAGGCTCTACCGCGAGAAGCATGTGACGGTACTGCCGGGCAGCTATCTCGCCCGCGAGGCGCACGGCGTCAATCCAGGCAAGGACTTTGTCCGGCTGGCACTGGTCGCGCCCCTGGAAGAATGCAAGGAAGCGGCTGAGCGCATTCTCAGCCTGTAATCGATGTTTTCTTCGCCGTGTCGCCAGATGACATGGCGCTTTATATTTCAATCAATGTTTTTCAGTTAGTGTTTCAAACCCAGTTTTTCAATCCGCAAAAGGAGTAGCAACATGAGTGAACGCATCATCATGCGCGTAGGCGAAGCTTTGGTCGCAGGCGGCCCGGCCGGTACCGCGGCCGAACCGGAAGTCGTCATCGGCGAAATGAACGGACCCATGGGCACTGCCTTCGCCAATCTGCTGGGCGATCAGGTCAAGGGCCACACCCGCGTGCTGGCCATCATGAACACCGACATCATGGTGCGTCCCGCCACCATCATGGTCAGCAAGGTCACTGTGAAGGATACGCGCTACACCAATATCCTGATGGGTACCGTGCAAGGCGCCATCGCCAACGGCGTGCTGGATGCCGTGCGAGCCGGCGACATCCCCAAGGAAAAAGCCAACGACCTCGGCATCATTGTCTCGGTCTGGCTCAACCCCATCGTCGCCGAGCAGGACGACCTCGATCACCAGATCCTGTTCGACATCCATCGCAAGGCCACCGCGCTCGCCATCAAGAAGGCGATGAACAACGAGCCGAGCATCGACTGGCTACTGGAGAATCAGGAAAAGATCGTGCACAAGTACTTCCAGATGGGGTTGGACGGCAAGATCTAAGAAAGATCCAAGCTCAAGATTTGAGCTTGACTAAATTTAAATCAGTTTATTAAGACTTTCTATTAATAAACTGATTTATATATTGAAATAACTTCTCGTTGACCGCCGCATCGAGACAGTCGAATTCCACCGTGTCATCCATGCCGCGCAACCAGGTCAGCTGACGTTTCGCCAGTTGCCGGGTGGCGGCAATCCCCTTCTCGCGTAGCTCATCCAGTCCGAATTCGCCATCCAGATACTGCCAGGCCTGGCGATAGCCGACGCAACGCATGCTGGGCAGGTCGGCAGTCAATGCGGGATATTTCTTGCGCAAGGCTTTCACTTCATCGATCAAGCCAGCTTCAAGCATCTGCTCAAAGCGCAATGCGATGCGGTCATGCAGCACGCTACGGTCCGACGGCACCAACGCCAGCTTCAGCAAGTGATAAGGCAAGGCCGTAGCGGCCTGCTCGGCGAATAGCTGCGTCATGGTCTTGCCGGAAAGCTCGCACACCTCCAGCGCACGCTGGATGCGCTGCGAATCCGTGGTCATCAGGCGCGCTGCGGTTTCAGGGTCGATCTTTGCCAGCTTGGCATGCATGGCGGGCCAGCCGATCAGCAGCGCCTCGGCATCGAGCCGGGCGCGCACGGCCGGGTCGGCCTGCGGCAACTCGCCCAAGCCGCCCTGCAAAGCCTTGAAATAGAGCATGGTGCCGCCCACCAGTAGCGGAATCTTGCCGCGCGTCATGATATCCGCCATCAGGCGCAAGGCGTCGGCACGGAATTGCGCGGCGGAATAGGCTTCGGTCGGGGCTATGACGTCGATCAGGTGATGTGGTGCCAATTTGAGCGTGGCGGCGTCCGGCTTGGCGGTGCCGATATCCATGTCGCGGTAGACCAGCGCCGAATCGACGCTGATGAGTTCTATAGGCAGACGCTGCAACAGTTCCACCGCTGCGCCGGTCTTGCCGCTGGCCGTGGGCCCCATAAGAAAGATCGCTTTTAACATTTGTGAAAGCCGTTAAATACGGAATGAGCCGTCTAAAAGTTCACCAGGCTTGTACTTCTCGCAATAGACTTCCAATCCAAATTTAATTAATAAGGCCGTTACCGCTACAGCAATGGTTTTAACTCCGAATCCCAAGTCAATTAAAGCTGAGGATACGGCAATAGCATAATATTTCTTGGTTAAAACTTGAGACATTCCATTGGAATACCATGCTTTATATATTTCACTATTGGGATCACATAGCGATTTCCAAATAACCAATTTCAAAGAATCAAAAAAACCACGTCCTTGATCACTTTTTTTCTCAAAATATGAAGGTGGTGGAAGATACAAAACTTCAGCTAAAGTTAACTGTTTCCTTGATATTTGATCAATCTTATAGACATAATCAACGACTTGTTTTGGCAGAGCGCGTCCTATTTCCGCAAACAACTCCTCTTCGCTCTTGTTGTGCCGAATTGCCTCAATAGCCTCTTGATCAACTTGGTCGACATCTAAAAATGCATTGTCTAAATTCCGAATTGCGGCTATGAAGCCTTCCATTTCGAAACGTTTAGCAATGCTTTTTATAAATTTCTCTCGGCGCACATCGTTTTTAATGCAATTGCTTTTAATAACTTTACATATTAAAGGCTCAGCATCTTTCAACTTATTTTGACGTAACAGAGATACAGCTAATAGAGCAGTAGCTTCAATATGAACCTTTGTTCTTGAAGATGTTTTTTCGATTACACCTCTAAAGCCTCTCTCAGCAGTAAGAGTCTCCCCTGCATTTAATGCTGCTTCAAAAAGCCAATTTTTGGATTGCATCAATCTTGTTTCATGACCCGTTTGCCTCAGAATTATCTGAATATCTGCGGCAATTTCTTTAGCCTTGTTGTAATCCGCAGCAAATACAGCTGTTTTTAATGCAGGCTCTAGGTGCCCTAGTCTTCTTTTTTGCTGATCAGTTAAATTAAGTGTTTTAACCATTCTTATTGCCCCCGCATGAACATCTTGTCCAGCTCCGCCATCGTCACCTGAAACCAGGTCGGGCGGCCGTGGTTACACTGGCCGGAACGTTCGGTGGCTTCCATGTCGCGCAGCAGCGCGTTCATTTCCGGAATAGTCAGGATGCGGTTGGCGCGCACGGCGGCGTGGCAGGCCATGGTGCCCAGCAGTTCGTTGCGGCGCTCCTGCAATGCGCGGCTGGCGCCATATTCACGCAGATCGCGCAGCACATCGCGCGCCAGCGCCACGGCATCGGCGTTCTGCAGCATGGCAGGAATACCGCGCACGGCCAGCGTGGTGGGCGACAGGATGGCGATATCGAAACCCAGCTGTTGCAGGCTGTTATCCGCCTGTGCCAACTGTTCTTGCACGGCAGCCACTTCCAGCCTGTCGGCATTGAAGCTGACTGGCAGCAGCAAGGGCTGCATAGGCACGGTGTCCTTGTCGAGCGCGGTCTTCAGGCGCTCGTACATGATGCGCTCGTGCGCGGCGTGCATGTCCACCACCACCATGCCCTGCCGATTCTGCGCCAGGATGTAGATACCGTGCAGCTGGCCGAGCGCGAAGCCAAGCGGATAATCCTCAACCGCTGCTTCCGCTCCGGCGCCTTGGCTCTGCGTCTGCGTTTGAACGCCGGGCGCATCGACCGATGGTCGAATACCGCTGTAAAGAGTTTCGTAAAAACTACCTGCTTCAGCGGCACGCAAATCCATACCGGTCTGATAACTGGGGTAGCTTGTGTTTATCGGCGAGGCGGCAGGTTGCCCTGCGAACGGGTTGAAAGGTGCCTGTTGCGCCGTCACCGCGGCAGATTGCCCGGTCGGCACGGCCAGAGCCTTGTGTAGCGCATGGAAGATGAAGCGGTGCACGGCCTGCCCGTCGCGGAAACGCACCTCGGTCTTGCTCGGGTGCACATTGACATCGACCAGGTTGGGGTCAAGTTCCAGAAACAGCACAAAAGCCGGATGCCGCTCGTGATGCAGCACATCCTGATAGGCCTGACGGATGGCATGCGCGATCAGCTTGTCGCGCACGAAACGGCCGTTGACGTAGACATACTGCGTATCGCGGCTGTTGCGGTTGTAGGTCGGCTTGGCGGCAACACCCCAAAAGCGCAGACCGGCGGCAGATTCGTCGACGCTGAAC
>PHCM01000160.1 GCA_002842255.1 Betaproteobacteria bacterium HGW-Betaproteobacteria-2
ACGACGATGAGCCCAGCCACAAAGTGTCACGGTTTGGCCGATCAGTTCGCGGTTCAGATGACCGCAGTAATGGGTACGCATATGCTGATTTCTTATGATAAAAAGTTAAAAAAGTGCCCGTTCAAATCGGACGGAACTAAAGCTGAGCCAAACTCGTCGCAGATGAATATTGCATCTTCATGCAGAGCAAGTTTAGCGCTCGGACGGTTTGATTTAATGACAGGCGATTTAATGACAAGCGCAGCCGCTGCCACAGGCCGGTGCCGGCTCCGCAGCGGCTTCAGTCTTTTTTGCCGGCTTGCTGCCACTATCCTTGAAATCGGTGGCATACCAGCCGCTGCCGGTCAGCTGAAAACTCGGTGCTGAAAGCTGCTTGGCAAACGTTGCCTTGCCGCACTCAGGGCAATCCGTCAGATTAGGCTCGCTGATCTTGCGCATGACTTCTTTGCGGAAGCCACAGCTTGTACACTGATAATCATAGATTGGCATGTCGAAAAACTCCGAACATCAAAAGTGTGAAATTATACCCGAGATGTACATGGCGATTAAAGATGAAATATCAAGAGTTTAGAACCTGCCACAAAGCCGGGGCCGGCAATTGCTTATTTCAGTAATTTCCCGCATTGTTCAAGTAAAAACTCCACATTGAGATTTGTGCAAAAATAACGTGCGACCCAATAAAGCCATAATTAAATTATGGTTTTATTGGGCAAGCAAAAATGAAAAATATGATACTATTGTGACATGGTAAAAACCATTAATAAGCCAGCAGATACTTACATTTCGACACGCATTGCCGCGCAAATGCTGGGGGTGTCGTTGCGGACGATACAGCTATGGGTAGAGTCCGGTGCACTCCAGGCATGGAAGACCGCTGGAGGCCACAGAAAAGTATCGTGTCAGTCTGTCGAAGAAGTCATCAAAAAACGGCAGGAATCTCTGCGCACCGAGAAATACACAACGGCACCATCGCCTTTTCATGTGCTGCTGGTTGAAGATGATGAAGGCATACGGCAGATGTTCAAATTCTTCTTCACCGACTGGAAATATCCGGTGGAATTCGACACCGCCGATGACGGCTTCGACGGGCTGGTAAAACTGGCAACCTATAAGCCGGATTTGCTGATTACCGACATCACGATGCCCGGTGTCAACGGCTATGACATGCTGAAATTCCTGGAGAAATCCCCGCAGTTCAAAAACCTCGACGTCATTATCATCACCGGCTTGACTGCCGACAAAGTCGAGGAGTACGGACCACTACCCAGAAATGCGACCCTATTTTTCAAACCGCTCAGTTTTGATCAACTGGATGCATTCATCTCATCGATAATTACAAAAAAGCACCAGGAGAAACAAGTTGCGGGAAGCAACAAGTAAGGTCGGCTTATCGGCTGAGCAGCTCTCGGCGCTGTTTCCTTTCCACTTTGTTATCAATCGTGAATTCAAATTCGTTCAGACCGGCACGGGTATCAACAAAAAGTTTGATGAAGGCATACGTCCCAACGCCTATCTCGACGAATTTTTCGAGATTACCACGCCGGCATCACTGCTCAATTGGGGCTATCTGCGCTCCATGGAAAACGAGATATGCTCCCTGCGACACAGGAAAACACAGATCGATTTCAGCGCCAGGATTTTCCCCTCCGGCGAAGACCGGCTGATATTCATACTCAAGCCCTTGATCAACACCGGCGCCTATCTTGATCAACTCGGGCTCGATGCAACAGATTTCTCCAACCACGATCTCATCAACGATCTGTTCCAGCATAAACAGCACGCTCACACCAAAAGCAAGATCAGCCTGTCGGATGCGCTGATCGCCCAGCAGGACCAACTGAACGAAATACGCCATCTGCTGGCAAATCAGGAAGCCGAATCCCGCAAGCTGGCACACATCATTTCGCGTTCCACTTACTGGATCATTATCGCCAATGCACAGGGCGGGATCGAATGGGTGAATGAGGCATTTCTCAAGAACTCGGGCTTTTCACAGGAAGATGTGCTCGGCAAGGAACTGAGCATATTGCTTGACATGCCGGCCGGCGAATTCCAGCAGGTCAGGCAGGCATTACAGACCAGCATCAATTTCCAGAAAGAGATCGAGATTGATGTGAACGGTGAAACGCGCTGGATCGACATCGATGTCAGAACGCTTGCTGATGACCGCAGGGAAATCATCAATTTCATCGCCATCGGCCGCGACATCACTGATCAAAAAATAGCACAGTCCTTGAACGACAGACTGAGCGCCGAACTGAACACCATTTTCGACCTGAGCCCGGACGGCTTTGTCTCCTTTGATGAGCAAGGCAAATTAAGCCAGCTGAATCACGCCTTCCTCAAAATGACGGGACTTGATAATGAAGCATTGGATAATATCGATGCGGAAAGTTTTGAGTCGCTGATCAATGGTCTGAATGAATACGAGAACCCCTCAGCAGAGGTTGGACATCAGCCCATCATCAAGATCAGCAAGCCGAGATTGAGCATTCTCAGACATTCCGTCAAGAACGTATCGGACACGACAGGTAAACACCAGAAAGTCATCCACTATTTCCAGGACATCACACACGAATACGAATTAAGCCGCATGAAAGGCGAGTTTCTGTCGGCTGCCGCGCATGAACTGCGCACTCCGATGGCCAGCATCTATGGCTTTACCGACTTGCTGATCAATCGCGGCTACAACGAAGCCCAGACCAGGGAAATCCTGCAGAACGTTTACCGGCAGGCGACTCGCATGACCAAGCTGATCAACGATCTGCTGGATCTGTCGCGAATCGAGGCGAAAGGCAAGCTGGAATTCAAACCCAAACCAATCAAGGTTAATCAGCTGATCCATTCCGCCTTTGACGAATTCAAGGTCAACTGCGAACAGAGGACAGTCAAGATCATAGTGGCTGACGACGACCTGTCTATCCAGGGCGAATTCGACAAATTGACGCAAGTACTCATCAACCTGCTATCCAATGCCAACAAGTACTCAGGTGAGGACAAGGAAATCATCATTGACACGCTGGAAATGGAATCCGACACAGGCTCATTTGTCGGCATCCGCATCACCGATTTTGGCGCAGGCATATCAAAAAGCGACCAGGCCAAGTTGTTTGACCCGTTCTTCAGATCCGCACAGACAATGAAAATCCCCGGTACCGGATTGGGCATGTGTATAGTGAAAGAGATAGTAGAATTTCATGGCGGCAAGGTCGATGTCGATTCGGAACCGGGTGTTGGTACACGAGTCACGATATGGATACCTAAATCAATCTGACCATCAAGAACAACAAGGAGCAGACATGGCAAAAATAGTAATCGTTGATGACGAACCGGATCTTCGAGCACTGATCAGAATGTCGCTCGAAATCAACAATCATGAATTTTTCGAGGCCTGTGATGCACAAACCGGCCTGCAACTGATCGAGTCAGTAGACCCGGACCTGATCCTGCTGGATGTCATGATGCCGGGGGAAATCAACGGGTTCATACTTTGCGACATCCTGAAATCCTCCAGCAAGTTCGAAAACACGCCCATCATATTCATTACAGGCGCTGATTCCGATGAGGATCGCATCACAGGCCAACTTTCAGGTGCCAGCAACTACCTGATCAAACCCTTTCAGCCGCAAGAACTGGTTGATTTGAGCGAAGCCTTGCTGAAGAAGAAAAAGCCGGCTTTCTGACTCGGGTACCAGGTAATTCAGGGGTTGCAACCTGGTACCCACGGCCCTGAGTCAGAAGCCGGAAGTGGGAAACGGATGTACCACTGAATTGAGCATGCTCAATTCAGCATAAAGCCGAAATTGAAACTGAAAGTCAGATCATCCTTGTTGCTCTCATCGCGATTGCCGAGCGCCTTTGCCAAAGCCATATCCATCACGCCGAGTACGTCTGTCCTCAACCTCACACCGAGCGCCAGCGATTTGATCCGATCGATATTCGTCACTTCGATTTTTTGATAGGTTCTGGCCATCTCAGCCAGCACGTATGGCTGGATACCCACCAACTGGAAGTAGGAAAAATCAAAAGCCACGGGAAGCAACCTGTTCAACTCGGCACTGGCTCCCCAGCCAGAATCCCCGTAGAGAACACCGGGCCTGAATGCCCGCCCATATTGGTAGCCACCGAACTGTATGCGCTCTGTAACAGGCACGTAGTCCGGGCTATATTGGCCGGCAAATGAAAGCGCCGTTCCCAGTCGCCACGGCCATGCATTTCTCAATGTCGCCCCAACATTCACCTTCTCGAAATTGAGATCGGCCGGATTTTCGCCGACGAAGTTCGACAGAAAATTGGTTTTAACGCTCTTGGCAGCCCCGATTGAGTCCAGGCCCTTGCTCAACGAAAGCTGCAAGGCCAGGCTC
>PHCM01000161.1 GCA_002842255.1 Betaproteobacteria bacterium HGW-Betaproteobacteria-2
CGGCATCCGTTACGAATATGGCATGTTCCGTCAGGCCATCGTAGACGGACAGCAGGTGGAAAATCCGGATAACTGGCTACGCTATGGCAATATCTGGGAGTTTCAGCGGCCTGAAAGCACTTATACCGTGCGTTTTTATGGCCATATTGTCGAGTTCCGCGAGGGTGATCATGTCGAGCATCGCTGGGTGGATTGCGAGCCGGTGTTGGCCATGGCCTACGATGTGCCGATCCCCGGCTATGGCACCAAAACCGTGAATAATCTGCGTCTTTGGTCTGCCAAGGCGGCGCGCGAATTCGATCTTTTCCATTTCAATGCAGGCAATTATGAAAAAGCGGTGGAAGAGCGCAATGCCACCGAGAACATCTCCAAGGTGCTCTATCCGAACGACACTTCGGTGCTGGGCAAGGAGCTGCGCCTCAAACAGCAGTATTTCTTCGTTTCCGCCTCGATCCAAGACATCCTGCGCCGTTATCTGGCGACCCACAAGGATTGGGATCAGCTGCCGGAGAAGATCGCCATCCAGCTGAACGATACGCATCCGGCCATTGCCATTGCCGAAATGATGTATCAACTGGTGGATGTACACGGCCTGGCGTGGGCCAAGGCCTGGGATCTGGTGGTCAGGATTTTTGCCTACACCAACCATACCCTGATGCCTGAAGCGCTCGAAACCTGGGGCGTGGAAAAGATGACCCGCTTGTTGCCGCGCCACATGCAGATCATCTATCAGATCAACCATGAATTCCTGCACATGGTGAATCACAAATTCCCGGGTGATACCGAATTGTTGAAACGCGTTTCCATCATCGATGAACACAACGGCAAGCGCGTGCGCATGGCCCATCTGGCCGTGGTCGGCAGCCATACGGTCAATGGTGTGGCGGCGTTGCATAGCGAACTGCTGAAAACCACGCTGTTTGCCGACTTCAGCCGCATCTATCCGGGCAAATTCGTCAATGTCACCAACGGCATCACGCCACGCCGCTGGCTCAACCAAGCCAATCCGGCTTTGACCGCGCTGCTGGAGAAGACCATAGGCCGTGATTTCCAGAAGGACCTCAACCGCCTGAGGAAGCTGGAATCCCTGGCGGATGATCCTGCCTTCCAGAAAGCCTTCCGTCAGGTCAAACATGAAAACAAGGTGCGCCTGGCCAACAAGATCGAGCAGCTTACCGGCATCAAGCTCAATCCGGCCAGCCTGTTTGACGTGCAGATCAAGCGCATCCATGAATACAAGCGCCAGTTGTTGAACCTGCTGCATGTCATTACGCTGTATAACCGTATCCGTTCAGGCAAGGCGCCGGATGCCACACCGCGCACCGTGATTTTCGGCGGCAAGGCAGCTCCCGGTTACCACATGGCGAAACTGATCATCCGTTTGATCAATGACGTGGCTGCCGTGATCAATGACGATCCTGCGGTCGGTGACAAGCTCAAGGTGGTGTTCTATCCGAATTACGAGGTTTCGGCAGCGGAAATCCTGTTTCCGGGCAGCGATCTGTCGGAACAGATATCGACTGCCGGTACCGAGGCTTCCGGCACCGGCAACATGAAGATGGCGTTGAACGGCGCACTGACCATAGGTACGCTGGATGGCGCCAATGTGGAGATCCGCGAAGAGGTCGGGGCCGACAATATCTTCATTTTCGGTCTGACGACACCACAGGTGGCTGAGGTCCGTGCAGCCGGCTACAACCCATGGGACTTCTACCATGGACACGTCGAGTTGAAGGAAGTGCTGGATATGATAGACAGCGGTTTCTTCTCGGTTGAAGAGCCGGACCGTTATCGCCAGATATTCGATACCCTGTTGCACAAGGGCGATCATTATCTGTTGCTGGCGGACTATGAGAGCTACATCAATGCGCAGGATCTGGTGGATGAGGTATACAAGAATCAGGAAGAGTGGACCCGCATGGCCATATTGAACGTTGCGCGTGTCGGCAAGTTCTCCAGTGATCGTACGATCGCCGAGTACGCGAAGAATATCTGGAAGCTGTAAGCCGGATTGCCATCATCAATGGCCAACCGGCCTTATGGGAGGCTTGTATTGCAGCAGTCATGCAGTAAACTGGCGCAATACAAGCCTCCCTTTATTTTTGGAGTTCCCATGCGTCGCTTTCTGAGTATTCTGTTCATGGTGTTCTTTGCTTCCCACGCAAATGCGCTGGGCTTGAGTGATCTTAGTAATGCCGATGCGACGGCAGGCTTGAAAGAGGCCTTGATTCAGGGTGCTGGCAAGGCAGTCGGCAAACTCGGTGTAGTAGACGGATTTTTCGGCAATCCGCAGGTGAAGATTCCGTTGCCGGATTCGGTGCAGAGAGCTGAACGGGTTATGCGCATGTTCGGTATGGGCAAGCAGGCGGACGAGGTGATTTTGCGTATGAATCGCGCAGCAGAGGCGGCAGTGCCGGAAGCCAGGGCGTTGCTTGTCAATTCCGTCAAACAGATGAGCGTGGCAGACGCCAAGAGCATACTCACCGGCGGTGATGATGCTGCAACCCAGTATTTCCGCAAGACAACTTCGGGCCCCATGGCCGATAAGTTCCTGCCCATTGTCCAGAAGGCGATGGCAGACGTGCAACTTGCCCAGCAATACAACAAGTTCGCCGAAACCGGTTCCAGATATGGCCTGATCAAGAAAGAGCAGGCCAATCTGGAGCAATACGTGACGCAAAAAGCATTGGATGGCGTTTATCTGATGATGGCGGCGGAAGAAAAGGCGATACGCAAGGACCCGATGGGGCAGGCCAGCAGCTTGCTGAAGAAGGTATTCGGTTCGCTTAGCAGGTGATGATCTGAAACAGGGTTGAGCCTGTAATCAACCATTAAATTTCAAAATAATGTAAACCTATTGCAGTTTTTTGCGTTCCAAGACTTATCGGGGAAGCAAATCAAATTTATAGGAGTCATTATCATGAAAGCGATTCGTTATGCCCTGTTTGCAATGTTGCTGGCGGTGGCGCCAAGCACATTTGCCAGAGATTCTTACGGGTTCAGTATCAGTATCGGTTCACCTGGCTATTACGTCAGTCCGCCACCTGTGTACTATCATGCGCCATCGGCTGTGGTTTATTATCCGACGCAGTCATTTTATTATCACCACTACAGCCCGGCACCAAAAGCCTACTATGCGCCAAGAGTGCATTATTATGACGACAGGCACGGGCATCATAAGCATCGTGGACATGGCAAACACATCCGCCACTGGCGCTGATGGCCACATAAAACAAAACTTGATGCAGATATGAAATATTTTGGCCTGGCCCCCTTCTGGGGGTCATTTTTTTGTTGCCGGCATAGTGTGGATGGATGCTTGTCTTCAAGTTAAGGGCTAATCCATAACAGGTTCGTGGGGCAGGTTTTCGGTACGGGTTTCTGGTAAAATTCAGCTTTTCCAATTTGCTGATTTCCAGTCCAGCCATCCCATGTCAAATATCCATATGTTAAGCCTTCGTGGCAGCGCAGCACTTTCCCAGTTCCGTCTGGACAAAACACTCTCCAACATCCGTGGCAGCGTGCCTCGAGTGACCCATCTCTATGCTGAATTCTGGCATTTTTGCTGGAGCGAGGTTGCGCTGAATGACACGCAGCAGTCCGTGTTGCAACAGATTTTGACCTATGGACCCAAGCTGGCAGAAGAATCTCCTGCCGGAGATCTTTTTCTTGTGGTACCACGCCCCGGAACCATCTCTCCGTGGTCGTCACGCGCTACCGACATCGCCAGGCATTGCAGCCTGGAGACGATTTCGCGTCTTGAGCGCGGTGTCGCCTACCATGTGGCAACCGAAGACGGTTTGCCTTTGACCGAAGCCGAGATACAGATACTCAGGCCATTGATTCATGACCGCATGACTGAAGCGGTATTCCGTGAAATCGAGGACGCCGGGCGTCTGTATCATCAGGGCGAACCGGCACCGCTGGCCAGCGTCGATATCCTCGGTGGCGGCAAGGCGGCGCTGGAAGCCGCCAATGCCGAGATGGGGCTGGCGTTGTCGCCGGACGAAGTGGATTACCTGCTGGAGAATTTCACCCGCATCGGCCGCAATCCGACCGATGTCGAATTGATGATGTTCGCGCAGGCGAACTCGGAGCACTGCCGCCACAAGATATTCAATGCCGACTGGGTGATCGATGGTGTGAAGCAGGACAGCTCGCTGTTCGCCATGATCCGCAATACGCACAAACTGAATCCGGGCAAGACCGTAGTCGCCTATTCTGATAACGCTTCCATTGTGGCGGGCGAACTGACCAAACGTTTTTACCCGGATGTCAGCGGTCGTTATGATTTTGTCGAAGAAGACATGCATTTCCTCATGAAGGTGGAAAC
>PHCM01000162.1 GCA_002842255.1 Betaproteobacteria bacterium HGW-Betaproteobacteria-2
GCCATCCAGCTGCAATTCAATCCGAGGGCCGACCTCGACCCGGCCAAGCTCATCAACCTGCTGCAGCGCGACAAACGCTGCCGCATGAACGGTCCGGACAAATTAAGGGTGACGGTGCAGCTGCACGACATCAATCATCGTGCGGATTTTGTCAAAGTTGTGCTGAAAGAACTGAGATAAGCCGAGAGAGTCACGCCGCTCAAGCGGCGTGTTGTGTGAATATAAAGACCACTACGGCCAAGGTCGCCGCCGCCGTAATCACACAAACCAGCGTCAGCCAGGTCATGCGCTTGCGGTTGGCTTCTATGCGTTTAACAAGCTGCGCGTTCTGGTCGGCCAGCGTCTTGATCAGTTCGGATGATGCCAGCATCTGCTGATGCAAGTCGGCATTGGATTTTTCCAGTATGACGAGTCGTTTCTTCAACGCCCGCACCGCTGCACCTTCGTCCACTTCCGGTGGCAAATCCACCACATCGCCCTCATACGTCGCCGGCTTGCTCGCCACCGCGCTCCAGAACTTCTTTGCGCCATCCACCACCTTGGGTGCATTATCGATCACCTGCCCCCAGGGGACAGCCTGCAACACTGAAAACCATGGGATTGCCATCATTTTTCCTCTATCGAATCAATTATCCACTTCCGCTTGCGGACCCGCAGCCCGCGCGTATCCTCACATGTTATTTTTGCTTATCAAAACAGTAAATATTCCTAATCCTTTGCGTATTGCAACCATACCGTGAATATTATATTTTTGATCCTCATAAAGATAACTGATTGAACGCTGACTTTTCCAAGGAGACAAGCAATGACTTCAAAAAACATCAAGGATTGGGGCGTTTCAGGCAACACTGCCCAGTCCGGCAAACACAGAACTTCCACGCAATGGATTCAGGCCACCAATCCGCACTCGCGCATGCGGGCTTTATCCGCCTTCAAAGCCTGGTATTTGCAACAACATAGAATCAGCCATTAACCGGCTTCCGGACTCTGCCAACGGCAGGGTCCGGTTTCATTTTCAGCAAATCATCCCCAAACTCCGCAGACTATCCCAACTCTTGAAACCGGTACTTTAAAGCCTGATCAGCACATCCTGATCAATCGCCCCACACTCAGAAAGCAGATCGCCGTCTTCACCGGCAAACCTTCACCTTCAAACAATCGGGCATAACTTTCCAACTGCTCACGATGCATTTCCGCCTGCTGGCGCAGCGCCTGCTCGCTCACATCCGGCGCAAAGGCCGTTGATTTGTAGTCGATAATCCAGCGCATGCCATCCTCGACAAAGGTCAGGTCCAGCCGCTGCAATCTGGCGGTTTCCTCATCCAGCGTGGCGATTGGCAGTTCGGCGCTGGCGCTTTCGCGCGGCCTGAGCAGCCAGCGGCCATCCTCACTCTGCAGCGTAGTTTGCAACATGGCAATAGTGCGCTCTGCCGCAGAATCCAGTGCCTCGGGTTTCACGCCCTGCCTTTGCAACCATTTCAGCATCGCAGGTTTAAGGCTGGCAATGCGTGTCGTTGGCCATAATTCCAGTCCATGCCTGGCGACGAATTCCAGATAACGATGTGCAAGCACACCCACCAGCGCATCGAGACTGTCTTCAGGAGTCGCTGCTAGCGACTCAACGCTTTGCTCAGCACTGCGGCGCAACACACCTGCCTTTTGCTCACGCTGGCTGAATATTGCCGGTATCCCCGGTGCGGCCAAGCGCACCAGTTTCGGCACAAATTCGGTGAGCGAAATACCTTCATCCACGTCCTGCTCTTCCATTTGCTGAATGCGCTGCCCTTCTTCACTGGCGACAGCAAAATCGGCGTAGACATGCGGCCACAGCAATTCAAGAAACGTGTTCTTCGGCGCTTTCAGTTCACCCTTGTCATTGCGTCTGGCAACACCGATAAGATGCAGACAGCGTTCGGCTCGGGTGGCGGCGACATAGAGCACGCGCGCATCCTCGTTGCCGGCACGCGTGCGCTCCAGATGCTTGAGGTAGTCATAGAGCGTCGGTGCCGTTGATTTGTGCTTGCCCTTGGCCGGTAAAGGCGCGGCGATCAGGTCGAACTGCGCGGCATCGTGCATGACGTTGTCGCGCGGCACCTCCTCCCACATCAGCAGCGGCTGGTCGTTACCGCCGGGCTTGCGGTCCAGTCCGGGTAGGATCACGGTATCGAATTCCAGGCCCTTGGATTTGTGGATGGTCATGAACTGCAACTTGTCGTCAGCCTCGGCATCCGGTGCCGCATAGAGTTTCTGCACTTCGACCGCCAGCTGTTCAGTGGAGAACTGGCCGCTGGCCTCAAGCCTGGCAATACGCTCGAAGAAGGCCTGCACATCGCGTACATCGCCCGGCTCCCACAAGCAATCCGGGCCGCCCAACATGAGCCAGACACCATGCACCCAGCGCGCGATGCTCTGCCGGCCGCGCTGGGCCAAAGCTTCATCCAGTACATTGCGCACATGCAGCAGTCTGGCACGGCCGTCGGCGCTCATGGCATTGAGCCGTGCTTCGTCGTGCATCAGGCTGGGAATGGTGCGGTATCTGTCACCACCGGCCAGCGCATGCAGGTCGGCCAGCGTCAGCCCGCACCAAGGGGCACGCAGGATGGCGAGCCAGTGCACGTGATCGGCACGGTGATGCAGGGCATTGGTCAACGACAGTAAATCCTGCACGATCTGCCGGTTGGCCAGTTCCTCAATCTCCACCGCCTGAAAACTCAAGGACGGATGATGCCGGCGAATCTGGCTCACCAGCGCATGCAAATGGGAACGCGCGCGCACCAGCACGGCGATCTTGCTGTCCGGTTCTTCCACCTTGGTGTGATGGATGATCTCGATGATCTTGTTCGCTTCACGCAAGCGCAGCTCATCGGCGGTTTCAGACTGCACCTCCTCATCTTCATCCGTTTCCGCATCCGCACTGCCGGATATAAACGGATGCACGTAGACGGCAGAACCGACTTCCGGCGGTTTGGTGGCTGCAAAGGGCCGGTAGCTGATTGCACCCTGCAGCACACTGTCCTGCTGCGGGAAAACACCGGCAAAGGCCTTGTTGATCCACTCGATCACCGGTACGCAGGAGCGGTTGTTGCGCCAGAGCCTGAGCTTGACCAGACTGAGATCACCTATGCCCTCCTCCGCCACACGCAGGAACAGGCCGACGTTGGCCTTGCGAAAACGATAGATGGACTGCATGGGGTCACCGACGGCGAACAGCGTACGGCCATCGCCCGGTTCCCAGCCACGCGTCAGGCGTTGCAGCAACTTGACCTGGGTTGGGCTGGTGTCCTGGAATTCATCCACCAACAGATGCTGAATGCGGTAATCGAGCTTGAGTGCCAGATCGGTCGGGTTGCCAGCCTCGTCCTCCAGCGCCTTCAGGGCGCGTTGCGAGACCTCGACGAAATCCACATCGCCGTGCGACTGGAACACCAGCCAGAGCTGGGCCACGGCAAGCTTGAGCAGGCGGCCGAGCGTGGCGATGAGCTGCCAGGCTTCGTCTTCGTGCCGTGCATCCGGCAGCAGCCGGATATTGGCCAGCGCCGCCTCGGCAGCCGGTTGCATTCTCAGATCATCCAGGAAGGCCGTCAGCTGATCCTTGAAAGGCTTGGCTTCCGGCGTTGCCGGCATGCCCATGTTCTTGTCCAGGCGCTTGCGCAGTCCGCCCTTGTGGTCCTTGCCGGTCAGCAGCAGGTCACAAACCGCACGCCACATGGATAGCGCTTCCGGCCTGGCCGGAATCACGGTTTCCCAATCACGCAGCAAGGCAATCGGATGTTCGCAAGGGAGATTGGACGCGGCGAATCGCGCCAGCGGCATCAGCGCCTGTTGCCGGGCGGGGCCAAGGCAGGCAGCGGCGGCTTCGATATCCTGCAGAATCATGCGGCCCAGTGCCTGCTCCGCGATCTCGGGTGAGGCGTTGTTCTGCGTGTAGTCCAGCCACTGGTCACGCCTGGCCAGCATCTCGGCCAGCAACTGGTTCAACCGGTAGGCATCATTATCGAAATAATGCAGCGCCTGCTGCACGATCTCGCCCACCCCTTCGGCTTCCAGCAATTCCAGCGTGCGCGTGGCGGCTTCTTCGTAATACGGCATGGCGTCTTCACGCACGCCGGGCTGCGCGCCGAAACGGCTCATCAAGGGCATCTGCCGCGCCAGATGGCTGCTGAACGAGTCTATGGTGTAGATGCGCAGGCGCGAAGGATTTTCCAGCAGACGCCAACTGCGTTCAGAACCGCGCAGCAGTGCGCTCAGCGCCAGCGCACGAGTCTGCTGCTTGTGTTCCTTGTCGATCGGCACTTCGTCCGCCGCATCCTGCAGGCTGTCCAGGATAC
>PHCM01000163.1 GCA_002842255.1 Betaproteobacteria bacterium HGW-Betaproteobacteria-2
GCCAGCAGGCCGTTGGGTTCATCCAGGGCATTCTCGACTGCAGGGAAGTCGAAATCCCGGCCCAGAACCTGGATGCGACCGCCCGGCAGTTGAAGGTATCTCTGGCTCATCAGCAGAAAATTACATCAGCTGTTGCCGCTTGGGAAGGTGCAAATACAGTAATCAGGTCAGCCACGATGTTGCATCAATTGCCAGCCTGCCTGTTCCCAGTTTTTGTCTGGCTCGTAGGTTGCCAGCCATTGCTCGATTTCCCTGGCTGGCAACGGGCAGCTGATGCCGTGACCTTGTGCGATTTTACAGCCCATACGCAGCAGTTGTACGCCATGTTCTGCCGTTTCCAGGCCTTCGGCTACCACGCTGCGGCCGAACTCCCGGCTGAGGCTGATAATGCCTGCAATCACGGCGCGGTCGTCGTTGTCATGCAGCATGTCGCGCACAAAGGATTGATCGATCTTGATGACGTCAATCGGCAGGCGTCTGAGGTAGGTTAGCGAGGAATAGCCGACACCGAAGTCATCCAGTGCAAAGCTGACGCCGAGTTTCTTGCAATTTTCTATGGTCTGCGTGACGCCGGAAATATCCTCGATTACCGCAGTTTCAGTGATTTCCAGTTGCAGTTTCTCTGGGCTGACATCCGGATAAAGGTTCAGCAGTTCGGCCAGCCTTTCGGTGAAGTTCTTTTGCATCAGGTGGCGTGCCGCGATGTTGACGCTGACCGGGATATTCAGGCCATGCTGTTGCCATTGCTGCAGCTGACTCAATGCCTCGCATATCACCCATTCGCCGAGTTCGATAATGAAGTCGGTATGTTCGACCTGTGGCAGGAACTCATTAGGCAGACGCAGGCCGGATTCCGGATGTCTCCAGCGGATCAGCGCTTCCATGCCCACGACCTGGCCGAGCTGCATATTGACCTTGGGCTGGTAATAGAGTGAAAACTCCCCGGCCTGCAAGGCGCTTTCGATACGATCGCGTTGCTGGCGTTGGCCGCGCGTGTAGCGATCATGCTCTGCATCGAACAGGTGATGGCAGCGGCCACCATTCAGTTTTGCCTGGTACATGGCATGATCGGCATGGCGTAGCAGCGTATCCGGTGTCGAGTTGTCGAACGGGAAGACGGTATAGCCGATGCTGGCCGAGACACTGGCAGTGATATCCCCCAGATGGAAAGGGGCGTTGATCGTCAGCAACAGCCTGCCCAGTGCGTAATTACATTCCTCGATGGACTTCAGCCCGCACAACAACAACACGAACTCATCTCCTCCCATGCGGGCGATGGTGTCGGATTCGCGCAGACTGCTACGCATGCGGCCGGCGAACTGTACCAGCAGATTGTCGCCGGTTATATGGCCATGCCGGTCATTGATTTCCTTGAAGTCATCGAGGTCGAAATAGCAGACAGCAAGAATCTCACCCATGCGCTGGGCGTGGGCCAGTGCCTGTTGCAGGCGGTCGGCCAATAGCGTGCGGTTGGGCAGTTGTGTCAGCGGATCGTGGTAGGCCATGTGTTCGAGATTTTCCCGATGCAGCATCTCGGCCGTGATGTCTGAAAAGACGCCGACATAGTGACTCACGCGTTGTTGTGCGTCGCGCACCACGAAGAGGTCGAGCGAGGCGGTGTAGGCTTCACCATTCTTGCGCAGGTTGTGACTTTCACCCATCCAGTCGCCGTCACTGGCTGTGCCCTGCCAGAGCTCCTCGAAAAACTTTGGTTCGTTGCTGGCGAAATTCAGTTCTGCCGGTGTCTTGCCTACGGCTTCTTCCCGGCTGTAACCGCTGATCCGGCTGAAGGCGGGGTTTACTTCCACGATATGTGAGTCTGCATCCGTAATGAAAATGCCATCATTCGCGTGTTCGAAAACACTGGCTGAGAGCTTCATGTCATCTGCATTTTTCTGCAGGGTCTGCAAGGTTTTCTGCAGTTTTTCGCGCATGGTTAGCACGCTGGCCATGAGGGTGCCGGGCTTGGCCGTCAGCTTGTCCTGTTCCAGATTGCCTTCCGCGATTTTCTTCACCACCTCGATCGCCAGGGCGGGGTCGCTGCCGATCGGTTCCAGCACCAGGCGCCTGAGTTGCCAGAGAATGACGGCCAGCAGCAGTATGCCAAGCAGCGTCGCTTCGCTGATAATCAGGACGGAGTTGGCCCAGCCTGATGTGTAGGCTTCGGATAACGGGTAGGCGACGACGATGCGGAAGCCCCAGTTCTCCAGTTTTTCCTCGACGAGTTTCCAGTCGGCGGGAGGTGCCTGCAGGAACTGGTCGATGATTTCGGTGGGCGCATGCCTGGAGGTGAATATCGTGTGCTGGTTATCATCCAGTACGGCTGCAAATCCGCTGCTCAGGTAACGCGAATTCTCCACGGCATCGCGTATTGCCGGCATATCGACCCTGTAGCCGACATACCAGACCCCGATCAGCTGATTGTGCTCATCTAAAATTGGTTCATAGCGTGCGAGATAGGATTGCCCGAGAATCTTTACCAGTCCACGAAACACTTTGCCTTGATGAATAGCTTGAATAGCCTTGCCGTCTGGTGCCAGTTGAGTGCCAATGGCACGACTGCCATCATCCTGCAAGACATTGGTCGAGACGCGGTAAAAGTCGTTGCCGGATCTGACGAAAATGGTGGCGGTGCCGCCAAACAGTGCCGTGATGCCGTCGACCAGGGTGTCTGATTCTGCAACCTCGGAGTCGCCGAATTTCAGGTTGGGCAATTCAAGCTGGCCCAGCTTGAGCTCACCATCCAGTTCGGGCTGTCCCTGTGCCAGGCTGCGCTCCTTCAGCAGCGCCATGGCAGAGTCGACACGCTGGGAGATGAGCGTGTCGGTAACTATCAGCAGGCGTGTGAGCATATGGGCATGTTCTTGCGCCCCGTGCTCGATGGCCGTGAGGTGTTGTGTGGTTTGCCGCCACATCAGCATGCTGGCTGCGAAAGCCAGTAGCAGTAGTACTGGCAGTAAAAAGCGCCAGAGTGTCGGGATTTTCTTCAGATTGGGCACAACTTGCGGCAGGCTTGGGTGTTCAAGGTGGCTTATTGTTCCATAACCGCCATGTGCAAACAAATTTTATTCATGAATCTGACAAAAGCTGTCAAAACCCCGCCAAATCAGGTTTTGAGCAATTCCGAATCCAGAGTAAAATAGTCAACTTATGCAAAGCCTCAGACACATCAACAGCTACCGGCCGTATTGGGCAAAACGTTTCGGTACAGCTTCCGTCCTGCCCATGAGCCGCGCCGAAATGGATGCCTTGGGCTGGGACAGTTGCGACATCATTCTGGTGACCGGCGACGCCTATATCGATCACCCGAGTTTTGGCATGGCCCTGGTCGGGCGTTTGCTGGAAGCGCAGGGCTTTCGTGTCGGTATCATAGCGCAGCCGGATTGGCAGTCGGCCGAGCCGTTCAAGGCGCTGGGCAAGCCCAATCTGTATTTCGGTATCACGGCCGGCAATATGGATTCCATGGTCAACCGCTATACGGCTGACCGCAAGATCCGCTCGGATGATGCCTATACACCGAATGCCGAGGGCGGCAAACGCCCGGATCGTGCGGTGCTGGTCTATTCACAGCGCTGCCGTGAAGCCTATCCTGATGTGCCGCTGGTGATTGGCAGTATCGAGGCCTCGCTGCGCCGTATCGCCCATTATGACTACTGGTCGGACAAGGTGCGACGTTCGGTGCTGGTCGATTCCAAGGCCGATATCCTGCTCTACGGCAATGCCGAACGGGCGTTGGTGGAGCTGACCCATCGCATGGCGAAGGGCGAGAAGGTCGGCGAGATCACCGATATTCGCGGCACGGCCTTCTTGCGCAAGCATTTGCCTGAGGGCTGGTCGGAAGTGGCCTCGACCAATCTGGATCGGCCGGGCAAGATCGATACGCCGGTGGATCCTTATGCCATGGAGCCGGCATTGGAAAAAACCGGCGCTTCCTGTGCCAGTGTCTCGGCTCAGGCCGTAGAGGCGGAAGCCGGAACCAACGTGATCCAGATCGTGCGCAAACCCAAGGCCGACCGTGCCATGCAGGTCGTGCGCCTGCCGGCGTATGAAGAGGTGATAAAAGACCCGGTACTTTATGCACACGCTTCACGCGTGCTGCATCTGGAGGCCAATCCGGGCAATGCGCGAGCTCTTGTTCAGCGTCATGGCGACCGCGAGGTGTGGCTCAATCCGCCGCCGATCCCGCTCACCACCAAAGAAATGGATTATGTCTACGACCTGCCGTATGCGCGCAAGCCGCATCCGGCCTATGGCAACGCCAAGATCTCGGCCTGGGAGATGATCCGCTTTTCGGTCAACATCATGCGCGGCTGCTT
>PHCM01000164.1 GCA_002842255.1 Betaproteobacteria bacterium HGW-Betaproteobacteria-2
GTCACCAGGCTCAGCGCCTGGGCGTGCTGGTTCAGCCAGGGCTTCATGAGGCTGCTCCGGCGTGAGGCTGTGATTCGGAGCCGGCTTCCACGCCGAACTGGCTGGTCAGATGGCCGTGGTCCAGTTTCAATACCTTGGCTTGCGGGCTGATACCGCGCACATCATGGGTGGCGATGATGACGGTGACGCCGACCTGTTGAAAGGCGTTGAACAGCTGCATGATCTCCGCAGCATAGTTTTCATCCAGATTGCCGGTTGGTTCGTCGGCAATCAGGATGGCGGGCCTGCTGACGACCGCGCGTGCAATCGCCAATCTTTGCTGTTCACCGCCGGAGAGCGTAATCGGCATCGCCTTTTCCTTGTCCAGCAGGCCTACCTTGTCCAGCGCCGCGCGTACGCGCTTTCCCGCTTCATTGCCGCTGATGCCGTTGATATGTAGTGGCAGGGCGACATTGTCGTAGCAGTTGCGGTCGTAAAGCAGTTTGTGATCCTGGAATACCAGGCCGAATTTGCGGCGCAGATAAGGCACGGCGGCGCTGCGCAGATGGCTGATGTTCTGGTTGTTGATGAGTACGGTGCCGCTGGTGGGGCGTTCCAGCGCCGCGATCAGTTTGAGCAGGGTGCTCTTGCCGGCACCGGAATGGCCGGTGACATAGACCAGTTCGCCCTGATCGATATTGAAGGTGATGTTTTGCAGGGCCTGATTACTTCCAGGATAGCGCTTGCTGACCTGATCGAAGCGGATCATGCAGGGATCGTCCTTTTGGCGGGTTCGGTAAGCAGGCCGGAAAAAATCATGAGCATGAACTTATCACGAGAACAGCGCCTGAACAAATTCTTCGGCATCGAATGGACGCAGATCGTCGATGCTTTCCCCCACCCCGATGTAGCGGATGGGGATCGGTCGGGCCTGGGCGATGGCCGCGATGACACCACCCTTGGCGGTGCCGTCCAGTTTGCTCAGTACCAGGCCGCTGACATTGAGCGCATCGTCAAAGGCCTTGACCTGCGTCACGGCGTTCTGGCCGGTATTGGCATCCAGCACCAGCAGGATTTCATGCGGCGCATCCGGCATGGCCTTGGCGATGACACGTTTCACCTTGCTGATCTCTTCCATCAGGTTCAACTGGGTCGGCAGGCGGCCGGCAGTGTCGGCCAGTACGATGTCGATGTTTCTGGCCTTGGCCGAGTTGACCGCATCGAAGATCACGGCCGCCGCATCACCGCTCTGGTTGCTGACGACATGCACCTGGTTGCGCTCGCCCCATGCCTGCAACTGCTCGCGGGCAGCGGCCCGGAAGGTGTCGCCGGCGGCGATCAGCACCGATTTGCCCTGTGCCTGGAACAGGTTGGCAAGCTTGCCGATGGTTGTGGTCTTGCCGGCACCGTTGACGCCGACCAGCATGATGATGAAAGGCTGGTGGTTGCCGGTATCCAGTGGCTTTTGCAGAGGTGCGAGCATTTCAAGCAGGGCCTGCTTGAGCGCCTCCTTCAGCTGGCTGGTGTCGCTCAGGCTCTGGCGCTTGACGCGGCTTCTGATGTCTTCGAGCAGGGCCTGGGTCGCTGAAACGCCAACGTCGGAAGTCAGCAGGATGGTTTCCAGTTCCTCGTAGACTTCTTCATCTATTTTTCCGCCGCTGAAGAGGGCAGCCAACTGGTTGCCAAGCTGGCTTCTGGTCTTGCTCAGGCTGCGTTTGAGTCGCTCCGCCCAGCTCAAGGTGGGTGTTTCTGCGGTAGGCGCTACTGTCTCTGCAGCGGGTGAGGGTGCTGGATTTTCCTCCACCGCTACAGGTTTTTTGTCTTTTTTGAAGATATTGAACATAGGGCTCTATTCTAGTCGTAATCAGACATTGGTTAAATGGCTATAATGCTGCGAGTCGGCTACTTGCACTTTGAACCAGGGCGCACTTTGAACCAAGAAGGCCGGATGTCTGTCAGACTCGTCGTTCGTGCATTTTCCTAATGCCTATTCAGTTTCGTTGCTGCGCTCTATGATCGACAGCAACTTGGTCCGCGTATCGCAAATTCAAGGAGAATAAAAAGGTGATATTTCGAGGTTTGGTTTTGCTGGTGGCCATGCTGCCGGGCTTGCTGCATGCCGCAACGCATGAATTCAAGCTCGACAACGGCATGCGTATTATCGTTCAGGAAGATCATCGTTCGCCGGTGGTGGTTTCACAGGTCTGGTATCGCGCCGGCAGCATAGACGAAGTCAACGGCAAGACCGGTGTGGCCCATGTGCTCGAGCACATGATGTTCAAGGGCACCAAAGAGATCAAACCGGGGCAGTTTTCCCGCATCATCGCGGCGGCTGGCGGACGTGAGAATGCCTTTACCGGACGCGATTACACCGCTTATTTCCAGCAACTCGAGAAGTCCCAACTGCCGCTTTCCATTCGCCTTGAAGCTGACCGCATGCATAACCTGGTGCTGACCGAAGAAGAGTTCGCCAAGGAGATCAAGGTGGTCATGGAGGAGCGACGCTGGCGCACGGAGGACAAGGCACAGACGCAGGTCTACGAGCAATTCAATGCTGCGGTCTACAATGCCCATCCTTACGGTCGCCCTATCGTCGGCTGGATGAACGATCTGGAACACATGACCGCAGCCGATGCCCGGGAATGGTACAAGCATTGGTACACCCCCAATAATGCGCTGCTGGTGGTGGTGGGCGATGTCGATCCGCAGGAAGTCTACAGGCAGGCGAAAAAACATTTCGGCACGATCAAGCCGCGTCCGGTGGCAGAGCGGAAACCGCAGGCAGAGCCTGAGCAGAAGGGCGAGCGCCGCATCGTCGTCAAGGCGCAGGCTGAGCTGCCCTACATTCTGATGGGTTTCCGTGCACCGGCCTTGAACGATCCGGCAACCGACTGGGAACCCTATGCACTGGAACTGCTGGCCGGCGTGCTGGATGGCAATGCGTCCGCCAGATTGAATCAGGAGCTGGTGCGTGACAGCCAGACGGCGATTGAAGTCGGAGCCGGTTACAGCATGTTGTCACGCGGCCGTCAGAGTCTGTTCATGCTCGAAGGCACACCCAGCCAGGGCAAGACGGTAGCCGATCTTGAAGCGGCACTGCTGCAGCAAGTGGAAAAGATCAAGTCATCCGGCGTCACGGCAGAGGAACTGCAGCGCGTAAAAGCGCAGGTGATCGCGGCGGACGTCTACAAACGCGACTCCATGTTCTATCAGGCGATGGAGATCGGCCAACTGGAAACCATGGGCTATTCCTGGAAGATTCTTGATGATTACCAGGCCCGGCTTGAAGCCGTTACGCCGGAGCAGGTGCAGGAAGTCGCCAGGAAATATCTGGTCAGGGATGTGCTGACCGTCGCCACGCTGGACCCGCAACCGATAGAACCTAAAACCAACAAGCCACAGGTGAACCCACATGCGCGCTGATATGAATTTATTCAAGAACCTTGCCTTGTTGACGGCGGGCCTGCTGTTTGCCGTACAGGCCTATGCCGGCGTCAAGATCGAGAACTGGCAGACCAGCACTGGTGCTGATGTCTATTTCGTCGAGAACCATGACCTGCCGATCATCGATATCAGCGTTAATTTCGCCGCCGGTAGCGCACGCGACACAGTGGAAAAAGCCGGTTTGTCAGCGATCACCCGCCACATGATGACGACCGGCACAGCCGGCATGAGCGAGGAAGAGATATCGAAGCGCATGGCCGATATCGGTGCCATTCTTGTCGGTGAGCATGATATGGACCGCGCCGGCTTCAAGCTGCGCACCTTGAGCAAGCTGCCTGAACGCGAACAGGCGCTGGATATTTACAGCAAGATTATTCAGCAGCCGGATTTCCCCGAGGCCATCCTGCAGCGCGAGAAGACCCGCATCATTGCCAATCTCAAGGAATCTGCGACCAAGCCGGATTCGATCTCCAGCAAGGCGTTCATGAAGGCTGTTTATGGCGATCATCCTTATGGTTTCAGCAGCGAGCCGGAAACAGTCGCTGCGATTGGGCGCGCCGATCTGCTGCAGTTCTACCAAGCCTATTACAGCGCCAACAATGCCGTCATTGCGCTGATCGGCGACATGAGCCGGGAACAGGCTGCCGAGATTGCCGAACGCCTGACCGCTGCCTTGCCCAAGGCCGCGTCTGCTCCGCCCTTGAGTGCGGTCGGACTGCCGCAGCAGGCGCTTGAACAGCGCATCGAGCATCCGGCCAGCCAGTCGCATATCCTGCTGGGCTATCCCGGCGTCAGTCGCGGTGATCCGGACTATTTCCCGCTTTATGTCGGTAACTACATCCTGGGCGGCGGCGGTTTCGTTTCGCGCCTGACCGAGGAAGTTCGCGAGAA
>PHCM01000165.1 GCA_002842255.1 Betaproteobacteria bacterium HGW-Betaproteobacteria-2
GGTGTCTTCCAGTTTGATGACATGCCAGCCGAACTGGGTCTGCACCGGGGTGGCGGTGACGGCGCCTTTCTTCAGGCCAACTGCGGCATCGCTGAACGGTTTGACCATGGTGCTGGGGGAGAACCAGCCGAGGTCACCGCCCTTGTCTTTTGAGCCGGGGTCGCTGGATTTTTCCTTGGCTATTTTGGCGAAGTCGCCGCCTTTGCCCAGTTGCGCAATAATGTCCTTGGCTTCGGTTTCCGTTGCTACCAGGATATGGCTGGCCTTGTATTCCTTGTCACCCATTTCCTTCTTGAATTTCTCATAGGCGGCCTTGGTGCTGGCTTCGCTGACCGGGTTTTTCTTGATGAAGTCGGCGAGATAGGTATTGACCAGCAGTTCGCGGCGGCTGAGTTCTTCCTGAGCCAGGTAATCTGCCTGCTTGTCGAGGCCCAGACGTTGCGCTTCCTGGTAGACCAGCTCGCTGCTGATCAGCTTGTTGACGATCATTTCCTTGACGTTGGCATCGACAGTCTGGCCACGTGCAGTGGCATCCTTGCTGATGTAGTCATAGAGGGATTGCTTGATGGGCTTGCCGTTGACGGTAGCGACGCTGTCAGCGGCCAGTGCGGTGTGCGCGAAGCCGAATAATGTCAGTGCAAGCACTGTGCTCTTGATCAGTTTCATAAAGGGTTCCTTGAGATGTAATGTTTGTAAGTAGTCATTCGGTTTCGTCAGTTGCAACCGCTTGAATACTCAGCGCGTGGATTCGTTGTGGAATCATTCCGGCAAGTGCTTGATATATCAGGCGATGGCGGATTATCGGCGATTTCCCGCAAAATTGCGAGCTGACGATGTGCAGCCTGAAGTGCCCGCCACCGCTGTTGCCTTTGTGGCCGGTATGGCTGGCGCTCTCGTCTTCCAGCTCCATTAGCGTGGGTGAGAGAACGGCCAGTTTCTGCCGGATTTCTTCATCCAATGACATGCCTGCGTTCATTCCTAATCCTGCTCGATATCGGGCAAGACCGGCATGGCTGGCAGTGTCTTGCGGAATGGCTTGACGACGACATTGGCATATATGCCACTGGTGACGAACGGGTCTGCCTCCGCCCATGTTCTTGCTGCTTCCAGATTGGCAAAAGCCGCGATGATCAGGCTGCCGGAATAGCCAGCCGTTCCGGGATCGGCGCTGTCGATCGCCGGGAAGGGACCGGCCAGCAGCAGTCTGGCTTCATCCTGCAATTGCTGCAGACGTGCCAGATGCGCAGGCCGTGCCGTGAGGCGTTTTTCCAGGCTGTTGGGTGTGTCTTCGGCGATGATGGCGTACCACATGGAGAGGTTTCCTTACTCTGGGTCTTTGGCTACGATGTATTTGCTGATCATCAGGCTTTGTCCGACGATGAAGGCAAACATCAGGATCATGGTGCCGAACAGCTTGAAGTTGACCCAGGCTTCGGTCGTGAAGTTGTAGGCGACCGCCAGGTTCAGGCAACCGAGGAAGATGAAGAACACAGCCCAGGCATGGTTGAGTTTGCTCCAGATGGCATCCGGCATGCTGACCTGTTTTTCCATCATGCTGCGGATCAGGTTCTTCTTGAAGACCAGGCTGGCCACAGTGAGACCGATGCCGAACAGCCAGTAGAGTACGGTCGGTTTCCATTTGATGAAGGTTTCGTCATGCAGTAGCAGCGTGGCGCCGCCGAACACAACGATGATGATGCCGCTGGCGATCAGCATGTTATCGACCTTGCCATGACGGAACTTGACCCAGCCGATCTGCAGCAGGGTGGCGACGATGGCCGCCGCGGTGGCGACATAGATGCCGAAGAGCTTGAAGGCGGCAAAAAACAGGATGACGGGAAACAGGTCGAACAGAAACTTCATTTAATAATCCAGACTGAAAGAGTAGGTGTCAGAGTGCATGGCTTGCATATAGCCATGTGTGAGCAAACGTATTTTGCTATGATTCGGCTTGGGTCACAAGATTCAATATTTCATCCTTGACGATATTCTCCCATATAGATCTGCACAGCCATTCGAATATTTCGGACGGCTTGTTGTCGCCGTCTGCCCTCGTGCAGCACGCGGCCGAACATGGTTTGCGTGTGCTGGCGCTGACCGATCACGATGATACCGCAGGGTTGGATGAAGCCAGGCAGGCCGCGGATCTGCACGGTATTCAGTTGATTGATGGTGTGGAGATTTCCGTGACCTGGCGCAGGCGCACCTTGCATATCGTCGGGCTCAAGGTGGATCCGGCCTATCCTCCGCTGGTCGAGGGTTTGCGGCAGATTCGCGCCGGACGCCATACCAGGGCCGAAGGCATGGCGGCCAGTCTGGAAAAGGCCGGCATCCATGGCAGTCTGGAAGGTGCCTATCGCTATGCCAGTGAAGGCATCATCAGCCGCACGCATTTTGCCCGTTATTTGATGGAAAAAGGTTACGGCAACGAGATGCGCAAGATATTCAAGAAATATCTGGTCAAGGGCAAGCCGGGCTATGTCGAGCACCATTGGGCCGGCCTGGAGGAAGCGTTAGGCTGGATCGTCAACAGCGGCGGTATCGCCGTCATCGCGCATCCGGGCCGATATGACATGGGGCGGCCGTCCATGCTGGAGCTGATGGAAGAGTTCAGGGCATATGGCGGCAGCGCCATCGAAGTGGTGACCGGCAGCCATACGCCGGACCAGTATCAGGAATATGCCCGTATCGCCGCAATGTTTGGCCTGCAGGCTTCGCAAGGTTCCGATTACCACGGTCATGGCTTGAGTTACATGGAGATGGGGCGTCTGCCTGCATTGCCGGCCAATTGTGTCCCGGTCTGGCAGGATTGGCCGGAAACCAGCCTTCTGCAGGAAGAAGTGTACTGAGTGGCCCAGTATTTCGTCATTCATCCCGAGAACCCACAGGCGCGCCTGGTGCATCAGGCTGTGACGATACTGAATCAGGGTGGGGTCATCGCTTATCCGACCGATTCGACCTATGCCCTGGGCTGCATATTGGGCAATGTTGATGCGCAAAAGTGCATTCGCGACATACGCGGCGTCGATGATAGCCACCATTTCACGCTGGTTTGCCGCAATCTGGCCGAGATCGGCAATTATGCCCAGGTCAACAACAGCCAGTTCCGCTTGCTGAAGGCGAATACGCCGGGCCAATATACTTTTGTGCTGAAAGCATCGAGAGAAGTGCCGCGCCGGCTTCAGCATCCCAAACGCAGTACCATCGGCCTGCGTGTGCCACAGCACGCAGTGACGCAGGCGATTCTGGATGAGCTGAACCAGCCGCTGCTCAGCATGACACTGATGTTGCCGGGTGAAAGTGAACCCATGAACGAGGCCTGGGAAATTCGTGACAGGCTGGAACATCAGGTCGATCTGGTGATCGATGCCGGTGCCTGTGTGGCGGAACCGACGACTGTCATCGATCTGACCGGCGATAACCCGCAACTGATTCGGCTGGGTGCCGGTGATCCAGCCCCATTCGGCCTGGATGAATAAGAGCGAAAACGGAAACCCGATGGAACTTACCCTGATACAGAAAATAGCGATTTATGCCTTGCCGGTCATTTTTGCCATCACCGTGCATGAGGCGGCACATGGTTATGCCGCGAGATATTTCGGCGACATGACTGCCCATTTGGAGGGCCGCATCACACTCAATCCGCTCAATCACATCGACCCGATCGGCACCATCCTTGTCCCGGCACTGACCATGATGTTGGGCGGCATACTGTTCGGCTGGGCCAAACCGGTGCCGGTGAATTTCAGCAAACTGCGTAATCCCAAGCGCGACATGCTGTGGGTCGCTGCGGCCGGTCCGGCTTCCAATCTGGTGATGGCTTTCCTGTGGGCGTTGGTCTTTAGTTTTGCCGGCCTTGCACCGGAGTTCTTCATTCAACCGCTGACCATGATGGCGCAGGCTGGCATCATGATCAATGTCGTGTTGCTGGTGCTTAATCTGTTGCCGTTGCCGCCACTGGACGGTGGTCGAATCGCCGTGAGCCTGTTGCCGCATCATCTTGCCTACCAGTTTGCAAAACTGGAGCGCTATGGCTTTCTCATACTGATCGTGCTGTTGTTTACCGGCGTGTTGTATCAGATCATGATGCCCTTGATTAAGGCGGTGTTGTGGCTGATAGGCGCGATTACAACTTAATCGAGACGATTCTTCGTATAATCACACTATCTAATAATGGATTTTAATCACTATGGCTGTTGAGCGTGTTTTATCGGGCATGCGTCCTACGGGAAGCTTGCATTTGGGTCATTATCACGGAGTTCTGAAAAACTGGGTCA
>PHCM01000166.1 GCA_002842255.1 Betaproteobacteria bacterium HGW-Betaproteobacteria-2
CGGTCTCGATGAGTTGAGCGGTGTCACCATTCCGGTCAAGCTGACAGGGACCTTCGCCAAACCCAAATATGGGCTGGATTTTGCCGGGGTGGCGACGGCCATTGCCAAGAAGAAGGTCATCGACAAGGTTGGCGGCGAAAAGGGAGAAGCCGTGCAGAAGCTGCTGGAGGGCGATGCCGCTGGTGGACTGGAAGGTCTGCTGAAGAAGAAAACCGAGCCGGCACCCGCAGAGAAAACTGCAGATCCGGCAACAACGCCTCCGGCTGAAGAGAAGCCGGCGAGCAAGGAAGACAAGGTCAAGCAGAAGCTGGATAAACTACTCGGTTTTTAGGCCGAGGACTAGCACTAGGGCGCCATTGCCGGATATCACTCAAGTTGATTGCCGGCAATGGCGTTTTTTGTGGCTGGCCGGTGATTAACGCTTGTTATGACCAGGAGCATTCTCACTGTTACCGGGGCCATGAGGGTCGTGGCCCGGTGGTACGCCGTGACGATGGTGGTGGCAGGCGCTGAGGAATAACGTCAGCAGCACAACTGAGAGCAGGGTTTTCATGGTATGACCTCAATGATGATGTACAAAATGCACACAGGCATGGTGCCCGTGCACCTTAAGTGTACCCTGAATATGCGCCTGAATTCATTCAAGCTGCATGGCTGGCAGTAACTCGGTGAATCAAGTCGTGACCGGTTTCGCCGATCTGATCATTCAATGGCAAAAGCAGCATGGTCGTCATGACCTGCCCTGGCAGAACACGCGCGATCCCTATGCTATCTGGGTGTCCGAGATCATGCTGCAACAGACGCAGGTAACGGCGGTCATCGGCTATTACCAGCGCTTCATGCAACGCTTTCCCGATATCGCCAGTCTGGCTGCAGCCACTCAGGATGAAGTGCTGCAGCATTGGAGCGGGCTGGGTTATTACTCAAGAGCCAGAAACCTGCATCGCGCCGCACAGATCATGGTCGAGCAGCATGCGGGCCGATTTCCCTATCAGATGGAGCAAATTCAGGCTTTGCCGGGCATCGGCCGCTCTACTGCCGCTGCCATATCCAGCTTCGCATTCGATCATCCCGAGCCGATTCTGGATGGCAACGTCAAACGTGTTTTCGCCCGCCATTTTCTGGTCGAAGGCTGGCCCGGCCTGCCGAAAGTGGAAAAGCAGTTGTGGCAGCTGGCCGAAAGCCTTATGCCGCAAACGGAGGTCGTCGCCTATACGCAGGGTTTGATGGATCTGGGTGCGACGCTGTGCACGCGCAGCAAGCCGCGTTGTGGCGAGTGTCCTTTGCATGCCAGCTGCGGCGCACTGGTGCAGGATAAAGTGAAGCAGTTGCCCGCTGCCAAGCCGCGCAAGGCGCTGCCGGAGAAAAGCGTCACCATGCTGCTGTTGCTGCAGGGAGATGAAATCCTGTTGGAAAAACGTCCGCCCAGCGGCATCTGGGGCGGACTCTGGAGCCTGCCGGAAGTTGAAACCGGCATTGATGTTCAGGTTTCTGCGAGCGAGCGTTATGGCCTGGAAACCGAGCAGTTGCCGTCATTGCCTGTGCTGAGCCATGCCTTTACCCATTTTCGCCTGCATATCACACCGCAACCCTTGCGCATCATCGGCAATTTGCCCCGCTTGCAACAGAGCTCCAGCGTCATGCTGAGCCGGAAAGATGCGATTGGTGCTGCGCTACCGACACCCATCAGAAAAATACTCCGCGAATTGGGATCGGCCTAACCCGCCTTGCGAAAAGTCAGGTTGATGCGCTGATTGCCCAGGGCCGGATGACGGCCTGCCATGATGGGCAGGACGCCGTGATAGCGCAGGCGGTCATCGCCACCCCATACCACCACATCGCCATGCCGCAGCTCCATGCGTAGTGCCTTGTCGCTGCGTCGCAAGCCGCCGAACAGGAAGGTGGCAGGCAGACCAAGGGAGACCGAGACGATAGGCTGGCTGAAATCGTGTTCATCCTTGTCCTGATGCAGCCCCATTTTGGCACCGGGGTGGTACTGGTTGATCAGGCAAGCGTCCGCTTCGAAAGCTGCGAAGCCGGCTGTGTCGGCGGCGGTAGCGGCCAGCGAGGAAAAGACATCGGGCATGGCCGGCCAGGGTCGGCCGCTGACCGGATCCCTGTCCTCGTAGCGGTAACCTTTCCTGTCCGACACCCAGCCCAGTTGGCCACAACTGGTGGTTCTGACCGACATCTTCTGGCCGCCGGGTGTCATCATCTGGCGCAACGGCGATTCTGCCAGCAGCTGTTGTAGCGCCTCTAACATTTTCATTTCCTGTTCAAGCGCGAAGCCGCGCAGCCACCAGGATGCCGGCCCGATCTGCAGTTTTCCGGAATCGTTGCTTGCGTCAAACAGGTTCATGTACTCGGCCCTTGGTGTAGATGTAAAAAAGCCCCCGAAAGGATTTTGCGGGGGCTTTCATCGGACTGTCTTCGTTGGCCAGGTGGCGGTTTAAATCTCGCCCCAGCTTTCGTCCCACATGCAGTGCTTGATGGTGCGGCGGTTCTTGATCAGTTCGTCGATCGAAGGCTCGTCGTTCAGTGCACGCTTGATCGCCAGCTTGGTGGCTTCGTAGTTGTTCTTGTACATGTCGGCTTTGTCCAGCTTGCCTTCCTTGGCCAGAGCGGCACAGCCCGGATCGATCCAGACCAGGGAGACGATGCACAGGTCGTTGACCTGGTCCTTGGGGATGATGCCTTCGATCACGCAGTCGACAATGGCGTCTGCAGTGGCAGCCTGGACGACACCGCCGAACAGTTCGATGTTGATGGAATCCTTCAGGGTGACCTTGGGTACCATCATGGCGGCAGGGCGCACCAGCTGGTTGATGTCACGGACGACGAACATGGCGGTGTGGCCCTTGCTTTGCGCCATCATGTTGGCGAATGCAGTGCCGACCGGGCCGTCAACGGCACCGATGAGGATTTCCGGCATGGCAGCGGTAACGTCCTTGCCTTCAGTGAAAATGGTGGCTTCACCAGCCTTGAAAACGATCTTGGACATGGAATTCCTTTGATTAACGAGTGGGGAAAGGCGCTATTTTACCGAAGCAGGCAACAATCAACAAATGGCAACCGCATGCCAAGCGGATTGAAAATCAGGAGCTTAGGCCATCACAATGTGGCGACCGACACTACTCAAGTCAGTTGCATGTCGCAGTGCGGGATACCGGCATCCTGATATTCCTCACTGCAGACCTGGAAGCCGGCACGTTCATAGAAGGGAATGGCATGCGTTTGTGCCGAGAGCTGGATCGGGCCATGGCCGCGCTGGCGGCACAGGCGAACGGCCGTTGTCAGCAAGGTATCGCCAATGCCATGTCTGCGCCAGAATTTACACACGGCCATGCGGCCGATGATATTGGGTTCAATGATACGGACGCAGCCGATCGCCCGGCCATCTGCATCCAGCGCCAGCAGATGAATTGCGGTTTCATCCAGCCCGTCCCATTCCAGATCGGGCGGCACCTGTTGTTCTTCAATGAAAACTTCAGTGCGTATGCTGCTCAGTCGTGCCTTTTCGCCAGACCAGTCGACTATTTCGACGGTAAATGGCCGGGTGGTGTCAGCGTGTTTCAATTGGATTGTGCATCAATATCCTGCTGCATTTTTGCTGCAGATTGTTCGATAGAGGCAGCGGCCTCTTCTGCACTTTTCAGAACCTCGCGCTGCTCCTCTGCGATTTCCGGGGGCGAATCGGGTGGTGAGCAGGCGGCTAATGCCAGACAGAGCAGCATCACTACGGACAATAATGGAACGGAAAGCAAAGTTGCGGAAATAAAATTGCTGATACGGTTCTGCATGATGTCTCCCTGCTGCAGACTTGCAGCCATAAGCACTTCCGTGCATTATGCAGCATCTTTTTTACGATACAAACAAGGGTAAATCGATGAACAAATATCTGGCAGTGCTGGGGCGCGTGCTACTTGCTCAAATTTTCCTGGTGCAGGTCATCATGCTGATCAACAGTTTCATGAGCAATCCGACCGGTTATGAACAGTATCAGATGGGGCTCGCCAACTACGGCTTACCCGGTATCTTTGCGCCGTTGATCATTCTCATTCAGATGGTCGGTGGTCTTGCCCTGCTGCTGGGTTACAAGACCCGTATCGCTGCCATCGTCATGGCGGTTTATGCCTTGTTCATCATGCTGGCCGGTTTAACGCCTGCACCGCTGCAATATCTTGC
>PHCM01000167.1 GCA_002842255.1 Betaproteobacteria bacterium HGW-Betaproteobacteria-2
GAGTACCGCGCAACGCAGCAATTCACCCGCGTAGCCATTTAATCAGCGCTTCCCTAAATACTTGCGCAGAGTAGCTGTTGCCAAGTTGGCAACAATTCAAACGCTTTGAATAAGAGAGAATTAAATGCAAAGTTCGGGCAAAAGCCAGACTGATACAAACAGCACGACCCACGAACATGTCGCCTGTCCAGCATGCGGCTTACTATGTGATGACCTGACCGTAAGCCGGAACGCAGCCGGCATGCTGGAAGTGAGCCCGAATACCTGCGCCAGAAGCGTGCAATTTTTCCAGCGCCCGTTGACCAATACCAGCCCACGCATCTCCGGCAAATCCTCAACACTGCAAGAAGCAATCGCCAAAGGAGCAGAAATCCTCAGGCATGCCAATCAGCCGCTGATTGCCGGACTGGGAACAGAGGTACAAGGCATGCGCGCAGTCATGCAATTGGCTGACTGCACCGGCGCCACGCTTGACCACATGAACAGCTACAGCGGTCTGCGCAACACACTGGTAGTGCAAAACTCCGGCTGGATGGTTACTACACTGACCGAAGTACGTAACCGCGTCGATCTGCTCCTGGTCATCGGCACCGACATCGTCAGCTACAACCCGCGTTTCTTCGAGCGCACCATCTGGAACAGCGAAACCATGTTCGACCAGGATACTTCCAAACGTGAAGTCGTCTATCTGGGTGGGCGTGGCCTGGATACCTCGCACGGCATTTCTCCGGCCGGCGTCAAACCCACTGTACTGGAATGCGATATAGAACAGTTGCCGGAAGTCACCGCCGCCTTGCGCGCGCTGACCGCCGGCAAACAACTGCAGACTGACAGTGTTGCGGGCATCCCGGTCGCAGAACTCGCGAAACTTGCGGAGCGTCTGCATGCGGCAAAATACAGCGTGGTGTCATGGATCAGCAGTGCGTTCGATTTTCCGCATGCCGAACTCACCGTGCAGAACATCACGGAAACCGTCATCAAACTCAACGAAAAAACCCGTTCTTCCGGTCTGCCGCTCGGCGGCAGCGAAGGCGACTACAGCGTCAACCAGACCAGCACCTGGATCAGCGGCTACCCAGTGCGCAATAGTCTGCAGCGCGGCTACCCGGAATACGATCCCTGGCAGTTCGACGCAGCGCGCATGCTGGACAAGGGCGAAGCTGACGCCCTGCTCTGGATCAGCAGCTTTCAGCCGGAAAAGACCCCGCCGGCAAGCGCTGCGCCGACCATCGTCATCGGCCATGGCGCCATGCAGTTCGAGCACGAACCCGATGTCTTCATCCCGGTTGGCACGCCCGGATTAGACCATGCGGGCACCATGTTCCGCATCGACAGCTCAGTCACGCTCCCACTTGCCGCATTGCGCACGAGCCCCCTGCCATCTCTGGCGGAAGTGATTGATGCAATCGAAACCGCAACAAAACTGGATCAAGAAACATGCTGATTAAACTTACAGGCGGCAAGGTCTACGATCCCGCGCATCAGATCGACGGCAAGGTCATGGATATTTATATCCGTGACGGTCGCATCGTCGAGCGTCCGCACAACGACGAAAAGATCGACCGGGAGTACGACCTGCGCGGCAAGGTCATCATGGCCGGCGCCATCGACATGCATACCCACATCGGCGGCGGCAAGGTCAATATCGCCCGCATGATGCTGCCGGAAGACCACCGCAGCGACCCCGTCGCCCACACCGAACATTGCCGTGCCGGTTGCGGCCATGCAGCGCCTTCGACCCTGACCACCGGTTACCGCTACGCCGAGATGGGTTATACCGCCGGCTTCGAACCCGCGATGATGCCGGTCAATGCGCGCCAGACCCATCTGGAAATGGGCGACACGCCCATCATCGACAAGGGTGGCTATGCCATGCTCGGTAGCGATGATTTCTTCCTGCGCATGCTGACCGCCAAACAGGACCAGAACGCCATCAATGATTACGTCGCCTGGACCATGCACGCCAGTCAGGCCATTGGCATCAAGGTGGTCAACCCGGGTGGCATCAATGCCTTCAAGTTCAACCAGCGTGCGCTGGATCTGGATGAAATGAACACGCATTATCAGGTTTCACCGCGCGACGTGCTGAAAGCACTTTCCCGCGCCGTGCATGAGCTGGGCGTGCCACATCCCTTGCATGTGCATGGAAACAACCTCGGCGTGCCCGGCAATATGGATACCACGCTGAAAACCATGGGCGCCTCCGAGGGCTTCCCCATGCACCTCACCCATATCCAGTTTCACAGCTACGGCACCGAAGGCGACCGCAAATTCTCCTCCGGCGCAGCGGCGATTGCCGAAGCGCTGAACAAGCACAAGAACATTTCCGCCGACGTCGGCCAGATCCTGTTCGGTCAAACCGTTACCGCCTCCGGCGACAACATGCGCCAGTTCGCCAATGCCGGTCATGGCAGCCCGAAAAAATCCGTCATCATGGATATCGAATGCGACGCCGGCTGCGGTGTGGTGCCGTTCAAGTACAAGGACCAGAATTTCGTCAACGCCCTGCAATGGGCCATCGGTCTGGAGATATTCCTGCTGATGGAAGATCCATGGCGCATATTCCTCACCACCGACCACCCCAACGGCGCTCCTTTCACCAGTTACCCGCACCTGATCCGCCTGCTGATGGACAAGAGCTTCCGCAACGACACGTTCGCCAAGCTCAACCTCGATGCGCAGGCCATGAGCACGCTGAGTTCGATCGACCGTGAATACAGCCTCTACGAAATCGCCATCATGACCCGCGCCGGCGCTGCAAAACTGGTCGGCTTGCATGATCGCGGTCATCTGGGCGTTGGCGCCGGTGCCGACATTACGGTTTACACCGACCAACCAGATCGCGAAGCCATGTTCGCCAAGCCGGATTATGTGTTCAAGGACGGCGAACTGGTGGTCCGCAACGGCCAGGTGGTCAAGGTAACTTGGGGTAGTACGCATACGGTCAAACCAGAGTTCGATCGTGGTATCGAAAAAGACCTGAAAAAATATTTCGATCGCTATCACACCGTCAACATGGAGAATTTCAAGGTTCGCGACGACGAAATCGCCGAAGGCGGCCGCGGCAAAGTGATTGTCCAGGCCTGTGAAGGTCGACGGGAGAAAACAGAATAATGCTTATCGACATAAATAATAAGGCTGCGCAATGATAATTAACGGCGTACAAATCGACGATACCTTTGCCGAGGCATTCAACATGCGCGGCACGCGCGTCATCATCACCGCGCAGAACCTGAAATGGGCCTACAACGCCGCCAACGCCATGACCGGCTTTGCCACTTCCGTCATCGGTTGCGGCGTCGAAGCCGGTATCGAAAAGGAACTGACACCGGACCAGACCCCGGACGGACGACCGGGTGTGGCCATCCTCATGTTTGCCATGGGCAGTGCGGTACTGATGAAACAACTGGAAACCCGTATGGGCCAGTGCATCCTGACCTGCCCGACCGCCGCCGCTTTCTCCGGCATCGAGTGCAGCAAGGAAGAAGTGACCCCGATCAGCCTTGGCAAGAACCTGCGCTTCTTCGGCGACGGTTTTCAGATTTCCAAGCAGCTTGGCGGCAAGCGCTACTGGCGCGTGCCGGTCATGGACGGCGAATTCATCACCGAAGAAACCACCGGCATGGTGCGTGCCGTCGGCGGCGGCAATTTCCTCGTGCTGGCCGAATCGCAGCCACAGGCGCTGGCTGCCTGCGAAGCGGCGATCGAAGCCATGCGCAAGATCCCCAACGTCATCATGCCCTTCCCCGGCGGCGTCGTGCGTTCCGGTTCCAAGGTCGGCTCCAAGTACAAGGCCATGTTCGCCTCGACCAACGATGCTTTCTGCCCGACACTGAAGGGTTTGACCAAAACCGAATTGTCCCCGGACATCGAATCGGTGATGGAAATCGTCATCGACGGCCTCACCGACCTCGACATCCGCAAGGCAACCCGCGTCGGTATCGCCGCCGCTTGCGAACTGGGCGCGAAAAACGGCATCAAACGAATTTCGGCCGGTAATTATGGCGGCAAGCTGGGACAGTTCCAGTTCCATCTGCGTGACATCATGGCCGACCCGACCCTGAACGACCTGACTGTGGAAGCATAAGCATGAGCGCCCTGACCTTTACCCTCAAGACAGCGCTGCAGCAACGTCTGGACCTGTCTGTTCTGACACCGGACCAGCTGGCCGACAAATCCAGGGCGGATATCGCCGCCATCCAGTTGCCATACGGCAG
>PHCM01000168.1 GCA_002842255.1 Betaproteobacteria bacterium HGW-Betaproteobacteria-2
GGTTCCACCACTGCCGGAACTACGGCTTCCGGTGTTTTCCCAGATTGTGAGGCCGCTTCGGTGGGTTGCTCATCGACCTTCTTCTCATCGGATTTCCAGAACTTGAGCTTCTTGACCAGCCCCTTCTCATCTTTTTTACTCTGCGTCTTGCTCAGCGATTCCGGCGTGGTCGCGGGCGTTGCCAGATCCTGTTGACCGGAGCCGGCTGGAATCACGTCACCACGCACACGAGCCAGGGCCTCATTCTCAAATTCAAGAATCACACGCCGTTGCTCGATGATCTTGCCTTCCTGACGCATCTGGTAGAAATAATCCCAGCGGTTGCTGTGAAAACTGTCCTGAACCAGCGGCGTACCCATAATGAAACGTACCTGGGATTTGGTCATCCCAGGACGCAGTTGCATCATCATTTTGGACGTCACGACATTACCCTGCTGGATATCCATCCGGTAAGGCTTCAATGAAGGTAAAGCTGAACTGCAGGAGGCACAAAGCAGTGCGAATAAAATGATGTAGTGGCGCATTACCATGACTTTGGTAGTAAATGGCGCTAATATACCACGACACTGACTACCCTAAACAGCCACCCTGAAAGTGACTGGTGACGATATGCGCGAACCCGATGAACTGAAAAATGCCGGTCTCAAGGCCACCCTGCCCCGCCTTAAAGTACTCAGCCTGTTTGAAAACAGCAAGGAACGCCATCTTTCCGCAGAAGATGTCTACAAGATCCTGCTGACCTCGGGTGAGGATGTCGGCCTTGCCACCGTCTACAGAGTGCTTACCCAGTTTGAGCAGGCCGGCTTACTGGTGCGCCACCATTTCGAAAGCGGCAAGGCCGTGTTTGAACTGAATCAGGGTGGCCATCACGATCACATCGTCTGCTTGCAGTGCGGTCGCGTGGAAGAATTTGTTGATGAGGAAATCGAAAAACGCCAGAAGATTGCAGCCGAATCCCGTGGCTTCAAAATTCACGAGCACTCGCTGTATATCTATGCCGACTGCACCAAGCAGCCCTGCCCGTACAAATCCTGATAGCGCCTTTCAGCTTAAATGCCCAGCATCTCTTTTGCATGCTGGCGCGTCGTATCGGTAATCTCGACGCCGCCCAGCATGCGTGCAATCTCGTCAATACGCTCTGCCTGATCAAGTATTTCTATCCGGCTCAGGGTCTGGCCATCCGTCACTGATTTACTTACACGCAGATGCCCGGCGCCTTGCGCCGCGACCTGAGGCAGATGAGTGATCACCAGCACCTGACGTTTGACACCAAGCTCCTTCAGCAACTGCCCGACAATCTCGGCCACGCCGCCACCAATGCCGACATCCACCTCATCGAAAATCATGGTCGGGATATCGCCCTGCTGCGCAGTAACGACACGGATAGCCAGACTGATGCGTGAAAGCTCACCGCCTGAGGCAACTTTGGACAACGGCCGCAGCGGCACGCCGGCATGCCCGGCCACCAAAAACTCTACCTGCTCAAGACCACTCGCCACCGGCGTTTGTGCCTCCAGCGCAACGGCAAAACTGCCGCCAGCCAGCGCCAGCGTCTGCATTCTGCCGGTGATTTCCTTGCCCAGCCGGTCAGCCGCCTGTTTGCGTCCTGCGCTCAATTCCCGCGCAGACTTGTCATAGACAGCTTTTGCTTCGGACTCCAGTCTTTGCAGAGCGCCGTCATCACCCAACCCGTCAAGCTCCGCCATCCGCGCCTGCGCCGATTGCAGTATATCGGGCAACTCCTCGGGACGAACCCGATATTTTCTGCCTGCGGCATGAATGTCCTGGATGCGCAACTCAACCTCCTGCAGACGCTCCGGGTCAAGGTCTGCCCGTTGCAGGTACCGATTGAGCAGACGATCGCTCTCTTCCAGCTGGATCAGAGAAGAATCCAGAATATCCAGCACTTCCTGCAGGCTGCCGTCGTACTCGACCAATCCCTGCAATTTGTGTTGAATGGCACTCAGCTGCGACATGACCGCGAACTCGGACTCGCTCAACAGCTCGCGACAGGCTTCGCCGCCTTCCAGAAGACTGGCTGCATGCGACAGTCGGTGATGTTCCTGTTGCAACTCCTCCCATTCTTCGGCGCTGACTCCCAATTGTTCCAGCTCGCGCACCTGGTCGCGCAGTTCGGCCAGTTCATCCGCATAAGCCTGGGCATTCTGCTCCATTTCCACCCGCTTGAGATATAGCGCATGCCAGGCCCGGTAATGCTGTTCCACATCTGCTGCCAGTTCGCTTAGCCCTGCATAGCTATCCAGCACCTGGCGCTGATATTGTTGCTTCAACAACGAATGGTGCGCATGCTGACTGTAGATATCGACCAGAAAATCGCCGGCCTCGCGCAATTGCTGAATATTGGCCGGCACGCCATTGATGAAAGCGCGGGAACGGCCATCCGCATAAATGATGCGACGCAAGAGAATCACGCCGTCTTCTGCCTGCAACTCGCTTTCCTGCAGCCAGCTTTGTAAGTCCGGCAAACTGCCGATTTCGAAACTGGCGACGATCTCGGCGCGCTCACAGCCGCTACGCGTGATGCCGCCCTCGCCTCTGGCTCCAAGCGCCAGCGATAGCGCGTCGATCAGTATGGATTTGCCGGCGCCGGTTTCACCGGTCAGTACGGTAAATCCGGGCGAGAACTCGAGATCGAGTTTGTCGACAATAACGAAATCGCGAATGGAAAGTGTTTGCAGCATACAGTTCTTGTATTGATCAACCCCAGTTCAATTTTTCGCGCAACATGGCGAAATGGCTGTGTCCACGCGGATGTAGCAGGGTAATGGTTTCGTCTGCGCGGCGTATGATCATCTTGTCGCCTTCCTGCAGCGAAGAATGCAACTGCCCATCAAAATGCACACAGGCGTCCTCGGCGCGCATCAGGGTCACCTCCACACGACTATCGCCATTGATGGCGATCGGCCGGTTGCTCAAGGTATGCGGGCAGATCGGCACCAGGGCAATCGCATCGAGTGTGGGGTGCAAGATGGGCCCACCAGCAGAAAGCGAATATGCCGTCGTACCGGTAGGGGTAGCAATAATCAGTCCGTCCGAACGTTGTGTGTGCACGAACTGGCCATCAATGTGGACTTCCAGTTCGATCAGCTTGGCAGCACCATTCTTGTTGATCACGACATCATTCAGCGCATAGCCACGGGTGATCAGCTGTCCATCACGCTGCAGGGAACCGGTCAGCAGCATGCGTTCCTCGCGGTCGAATTCGCCGGCCAGAATGCGGCCGATGCCCTCCAGCATGTTTTCCGCTTCAAGGTCGGTCAGAAAACCGAAACGTCCACGGTTCACGCCTACCAGCGGAATATCATGTTGCACGAAGGCACGCGCTGCCGTCAGCATGGTGCCGTCACCACCCAGTACGATTGCCAGATCCACTTGCTGCCCGATCTGGTCGATGGGCGCGACCGCATATCCGCTCAACAACGATTGCTGCGCCGTGATCTCCTCGAGAACGACGCCAAACTGCTGCCTGGCCAGAAACTCGGCCAGCACGCCAATATGCTCGCTGGATTCCGCGTTCATATATTTGCCGATTAAGGCGATATTCTTGAATATGCTTTTCATCGCTGGCATTAAATCATAGATGCGCATGCCGGCATAGCTGCCGGCAGCTGCCATGGACAATCAGGACAGTAACTGCAGACTGTTTCTTACCTTGCGGTATGACTGATAGTGGCCGATAATTTGCTCTGTTCTGGTGGTGAAATTTCTTCATGTCAGGCTGGTCATAAAAGGTGCCGAAAACACCACACTATGTTAGATAAACGCGCCCAAATTCTGCTGAAAACCCTGGTCGAACATTACATCAGTGATGGTCAGCCTGTCGGCTCGCGCACGCTGTCCAAATGCTCGGGCCTGGACCTGAGTCCTGCCACAGTACGCAATGTCATGTCCGACCTTGAGGAACTGGGCTTCATCACCAGCCCGCACACCTCGGCCGGCCGCATACCGACGCAGCGCGGCTACCGTTTTTTCGTCGACAGCCTGCTGACCATCCAGCCGATGGAAAGCAAGGAAATCAAACGTCTGGCCTCCGAACTTTCTTCGCCTGACCCGCAGGAACTAATCAGCGTCACTGCCAGCATGCTCTCCAACCTGACCCAGTTTGCCGGTCTGGTCATGATTCCCAAGCGCAAAAGTGTCGCTTTCCGCCATATCGAATTCATGCCGCTGTCAGAACGGCGCATCCTGGTGAT
>PHCM01000169.1 GCA_002842255.1 Betaproteobacteria bacterium HGW-Betaproteobacteria-2
CATTTACAGATGATACGCAAGCGCTGGCAGGCTCCTTATGGCGACCGCCAACAAGAAATTGTACTGATCGGCATTGGCATGGATAGTGCAGCACTGGTTGCCGCATTTGATGCCTGCCTGCTGACGGACGACGAAGAGACGCTGGGCATGGATAAATGGAGCGCATTGCCGGATCCATTCCCGCTCTGGCAGACAGCTTCGCAAGAGCATGAAGAAACTGTCGCCTGACAATATTGCTGTCCGCAACAGCTTGAATAGTAGAATAGCGCATGGATAAAAGAATACCTGTCACCCTGCTCACCGGTTTCCTCGGCAGCGGCAAAACCACGCTTCTCAGCAAACTCCTCAGCCATCCGGACATGAAAGACACGGCCGTCATCATCAACGAACTGGGCGAGGCTGGTCTGGATCACATCCTGGCACGCACGGTCGAAAGCCAGCATATCGCCGACAACACCGTACTGCTGGAATCCGGCTGCCTATGCTGCACGCTGACCAACGAGATGGCAGACACCCTGCGCGACCTGTTCTTCAAACGTGCGCTGAACGCCATTCCGCAATTCGAGCGTCTGGTCATCGAAACCACCGGCATGGCAGACCCCGGCCCCATCATGGGCAGCCTGATGAATGAACCCGTGATTAACTCGACCTACAGACTGGACGCCGTTGTCGTGACCATCGACAGCGTTTATGGCCTGCAGCAAATCGAAGAACATATCGAGGCGCGCAAACAAGCCGCTGTTGCCGATGTGCTGCTGCTGACCAAAACCGATCTGGCCTCGCAAGAAGAACTGTATGCGCTAACGGAAAAACTGGAAGCGCTGAATCCGGGCGCCAGCGTATATCGTATCAACCATGGTGCCATTGACCCGCAGGCTATCATCAATGTCGGCCTGTTCGATCCGCTAACAAAAAAAGCGCAGCCAAAACGCTGGCTGCGCGAGGTGAGGAGGCCTGCAATCGGGGTGAGCAATGGCCTGCTCAAGCACACTCATGACAACGAAATATCCAGCTTCACCGTCACGCTACCCAAACCCTTGACATGGGAACAGCTTGAACCAGTGCTATCCTGGATTTGCAGCACTTTCACCGAAAGCCTGCTGCGCATGAAAGGCATCATCCACGCGGAAAACCTGCCGGCCCCTCTGGCGATCCACGCGGTACAACAGACACTCTATCCGCCTACTCTACTTACCGGATGGGACGAGGATGAACCGATCTCCCGCATCGTGCTGATCGGCAAGGATCTTGACGAAGCGCTTATTCGCAAGGCGCTGATGCAGATTTAGTAGAGAGATCGACCACGGTTGCTACTGAACTTCGATGGAACGACGCCTGGAACCTTCAGCCTTGGGCAACTTGATCTCGAGGACACCATCCTTCAACGAAGCGACCGACTTGGATACATCGACGCTACCGGGCAATGTCACTGTGCGGGCAAAGGAAGAGCTTGATATCTCGCGCCGGTGATAATTTCCCTTATCTTCCTTCTTCTCTTTTTGTGTCTCGCCCTTGATGGTCAACAGATTATCGGTCAGTGAAATACTGACATCCTTCTTGTCGATACCGGGTATTTCCGCCCTGACCACAATCTCGTTGTCCTGATCGACCACATCCAGATTCGGCATGCGCTGACGTTCTAGATCGACCAGGGTTTCGAACGCAGGAAAATCACTGCGGCTCCAGAAAGAAGGCCAGTTGCGATTGAAAAACCGCTCAAAGGCACGCTCCATCTCACCAAGCGGATGAAATACAGAAGCCGGACTCTTGTTTTCACTGGTGCTTACCGGCACATTCACCGGTTTTCCCTTGGCCATGGTTTACCCCTTGTCTAAAACAATCTTATGGTTCAGCTCAATCTAATCACTTCACACTGAACACCCTCTGCACCGGGTTATGGAGACTGATGATCAAACGGAAAGCATGCGCTGCCGGCTGCTCGATATCACTGAAGAATAATTCACCCTCAAACCGGGTGCCACGCAGACTGAATACATCAAAGCGATGTCCGAGGTGCGCGACATAGCGCAGATGGGAGTTGAGATGACAGCCATCGGTCAGTTTCATCTCTTTCAATTGCGGCAAGAGAGCTGTGACATGCAAGGGAGTTTTTACCGTAGGCCGGCAACCCAGCATCTTCACCGCCGTTAAATTGCAGTCATTGATATTGCCGTTGGCGTCGAGCCAGAGTATCGCCCGCTGGGCCTCCTGCTTTCTGACTGACGGCTCCAACATACGACCGAAGTCATGATTGACTGAAGGGATAGAATGGAGTGTGCTGTATGCCTTCATAATCAATGCCTGCTTTCTTGCTGCTCGGCATTCAGCCAGTCTTCCAATTCATGGCCGGGCTCGAATCCACGCTGTTCAGCCATGTAATATGCCCTGACTGCAATTGCAGTACTACGCACATCTCCAGCTTGCTTTGCAGAACCAGTCCGGCGCCTGGAACTGCTCGCAGCTTTTTTACCTTTGGCATGGGAATGGGCAGCTACAGACATTGGAACCTCCTTTTTTGAAATCAAAGCTTGATATGCCGGCGAAATGTCCGAACCGGATTCATCAAATTTTTGTCACTAATACTGATGCAAGGTTGGTAAATTACAGAAACAAGCGCATCATAAAAATTCGTGCAAGCACGTAAGGGCAAACCCTTATTGGTATATTTTCCGGATATATTGATTTGCTCATGCAAACAGGACGAAGATAATTCCTTTCAGGCGGTAATCAGGGGACGTAGCATTGACCAATCCACTTGCAGGTCTGGATTCAAGGACATTGTTCGACGCGGCAGCAGACGCCATGCTGGTGGTGGATGCCGAGGGCAATATCCTCCTGGCCAACCGCTCCGTGCAGCAAATGCTCGGATACAACGATGATGGTGACATCATCGGCAAAACCGTCGAAACGCTGATTCCGGAACGCCACCGTGAGCGTCACTGCCAACATCGGCAGCACTATTCCGCAAAACCGACGCAGCGCGCCATGGGTAATGGCAACAATTTGGTCGTACTAACCAGCGACGGCCAGGAGCTGCCGGTCGATATCGGACTAAGCCCGATCAACAACCATGGGAAACACCTGGTACTGGCCACATTTCATTTCCCCGATCACAGCCAGAAGGACAAAAAGGCTTTATGGGAAAGCGAGGAGCGTTTGCGCCTGGCCAAGAGCGCAGCAGGTCTGGGTGTCTTTGATTTCAATCTGCTCAATCAGACAGCCGTTTGTGACGAACGCATACGAGAGCTATGGGGGTTCGCGGAAAATGAACCCATCACTTACGGACAACTGACGGGCTCGATACATCCACAAGACCTGCCAGGCAGAAATGCCGCCATGCAACGCGCCCTCGATCCCGAAGGCGATGGTGAATATCAGGTGGAATATCGTGTCATCAACAAAAAGGACAAATCCGAACGTTGGGTCGCCACCACCGGCAAGGTCTTCTTTTCCAACGGCAGCGCCATCAGAATGGTCGGTGTCGTACGCGATATCAGCAACCAGAAAAAGCTGGAGCGCGATTTGCGCAGACAACAGGCAGAAATGGAACGACTGGCCAAGCGTCAGATGGCCGCACAGACGGTCGCGGCGATCGCCCATGAAATCAACCAACCGCTGGCGGCCATCTCCGCTTACAGTGAAGTGGCCTTGCATTCATTATCATCCGATCAACCCGACCCCGATCAACTGGCGCATACCCTGCAAGGCTGCTTCACACAGGCACAGAGGGCAGGAAACAGCCTGCACGAATTGCTGGCTTTTCTACAGCAAAGTGACACGGAAGTCGAAGCCATAGACCTGAACGCCTTGCTCCAGGAGCTAATCAGAAGCATCGGGAAAGATGACTTGTATGACTTCGATCTGTCCCTCGAATTGCCCGACGACCTGCCGCGCTTTATCGGCAATCACACACAAATCAGGAAAGTGTTGCTCAACCTTCTGTACAACGCCGCAGAAGCCATGCAGGAAGCAGCAATCTTCCCCGCCACCATCACCATACAGGCAGAATTGACCGCTGACAGCAAAAACGTACTGGTTTCAGTTCGCGACAACGGCCCCGGAATCCATCCCGAGGTCGCCCAGCGCCTGTTCGAGCCATTCTTCACAACCAAGCCAAATGGCATCGGCATGGGCCTCAAGATCAGCCACTCAATGATTGAAAGCATGGGAGGCAAGCTCTGGATGGACAACGCAACA
>PHCM01000170.1 GCA_002842255.1 Betaproteobacteria bacterium HGW-Betaproteobacteria-2
CGCGTTGCAGCGGCTCTACCTTGCGCATGTGGCAGCAGGCTTTGCGCAGTTCGATGGACTCGTAAAAAGCGTTGATGCCGTGGGTCTGCACGTAGTTTTCTACTGCATCCAGACGCGGAAACAGCACGCGCAGCTTGGTGGCATAGGTCTTTTCCGTTTCGGCCATCAGGTCGTAGGTCTCAGTCGGCAGGCGGCCGGTATCCAGCGAGAAAATCTCGATCGGCAGCTTGTTTCTAAGGATGAGGTCGGTCAGCACCATATCTTCTGCGCCAAAGCTGTTGGCGAAGGTGACTTCATGCTGCTGTCCGAGTTCATCAACGGCGGATTGCAGCAGGGCAAGCGCAGCCTGCGATTTTGCCTCTACCGCGGCGCGCAAGGCATCCGTCAATTCCGGCGAGGTGGCCGGGTTGGCGGCAGCAGGGCGCAGAAAGGAAACTTCACCGTTCATCGCTGTACCCGTCTCCAGACCGGTTGCGTTTCATCAACGGCGCCCTGGTAGGGCTGGCTGAAATCCTGCAGACTGGCCAGGGCTTCCTCGGCAGAGCGATCTGCACGAATCAGATAGCTGTCGTAACCGCAGCGCTTGAGGAAAAACAGCTGATCGCGCAGCACATCGCCGAAGGCGCGTAGCTCGTTCTTGTAGCCATAACGGGTACGCAGCAGGGTGCCGATGGAGAAAATGCGGCCGTCGGCAAAGCGTTCGACGAAGACGGCGATGATCGGCAGCTGGTTGATATCGTCGACGGCATCGATCAGGTTTTCCAGCACTTCATGCGTTGCCAGCCAGATGCCGAGCTCGCCTTTGGCAAGCCTGGGTGCCAGTTCATCCTTGCGCACGAGCCAGACCGACAACGGCACAATGATCTTGCCGCTGGCAGGGATGACGGTCGCCGCGATCTGCTCTGGCGTGCAGCTCTGCTCACCGGTCAGTTTGAACATGACGACCTTGCCGGCTTGCTTGCGCACGACCTCTTCGCCTGCCGGCAGGGTGACGGTGATCCATTCGTCGTCGTTGACGATGGCATTGTTGCGAATCAGGTTAGACATGAGCTGCCTCCTCTTGCTTGGCGTACACATGTTCCTTGAATGGCGTGATGCCGATACGGCGTACGGTGTCGATAAAGCGTTCCTCGTCGGTACGTTCGCGCAGATAGACTTCGATCAGGCGCTGGACAACACCCGGCATCTCTTCCGCAGCAAAGGCGCGGCCGATAACGGTGCCCAGGCTGGCATCGTTGCCCTGTTTGCCGCCGATGGTGACCTGGTACCACTCGGAGCCGTCCTTGTCGACGCCGAGGATGCCGATATGACCGACATGGTGGTGGCCGCAGGCATTCATGCAGCCGGAGATGTTCAATTCCAGCTCGCCGATGTCGTGCAGATAATCGAGGTTGTCGAACTGCATCTGGATAGCTTCGGCGATCGGGATGCTCTTGGCGTTGGCCAGTGAGCAGAAGTCGCCGCCGGGGCAGCAGATGATGTCGGTCAAGAGGCCGATATTCGGCGTGGCGAGACCATTGGCGCGGGCGATTTCCCAGACGCTGTAGAGGTCGGACAGCTTGACGTCAGTCAGGATCAGGTTCTGCTCGTGCGAAGCGCGCAATTCGCCGAAACTGTATTTTTCGGCGAGGTCGGCGACTACGTGCATCTGCTCGGAGGTGATATCGCCCGGCGCCTTGCCGTGCGGCTTCAGCGACAGGGAGACGGCGCGATAACCCGGCTGCTTGTGCGCATGCACGCAGCGTTTGACCCATGCGGCAAAAGCCGGGTTGCTGGCGATGGCGCTATCGAAACCGGCATCGTGGGCCGGCAGGTTTTCATAAGGCATGGCTGTGAAATATTGCGATACACGCGCCAGTTCGGCCTCGGTGATAGTGTTCGGGCCGTCTTTCAGATGCTGCCATTCCTCATCAACCTGACGGCGGAATTCATCAATGCCCAGAGCCTTGACCAGAATCTTGATGCGCGCCTTGAATGAGTTGTCACGGCGGCCATGCAGGTTGTAGACGCGGATAACTGCTTCACAATAGGTGAGGATGTGTTGCCATTCGAGATGCTCGCGAACGACGCTGCCGAGAATTGGCGTACGGCCCAGACCACCGCCGACCCAGACCTTGATAGCCATTTTTTGCTGGTCGTCGTAATAGAACTCGAGGCCGATGTCATGCGCCTGGACAATTGCGCGATCCTGTTTGGTGCCGGATACGGCGATCTTGAACTTGCGTGGCAACAGCGCGAATTCCGGATGGAAGGTGCTCCACTGACGGATGATCTCGGCAACCGCGCGTGGGTCGATGACCTCGTCCGGGGCGACGCCGGCAAACTGGTCGGTCGTGATATTGCGGATGCAATTACCGGAAGTCTGGATGGCGTGCATCTGCACGGTCGCCAGTTCAGCCAGAATATCCGGCGTGTCTTCCAGTTTGGGCCAGTTCAGTTGCAGGTTCTGGCGCGTACTGAAGTGACCGTAACCACGGTCGTAGTGTTGGGCGATGTCGCCCAGCTTGTGCATTTGTCTGGAGGAAAGTGTGCCGTAAGGCACGGCGATGCGCAGCATGGGCGCATGGCGCTGGATATAGAGGCCGTTTTGCAGACGTAGCGGGCGGAATTCTTCGTCGCTGAGTTCGCCGGCAATGAAACGTCGCACCTGGTCGCGATATTGGGCGACACGCTGGTCGACAATGGCTTGGTCTATCTCGTCATATTTATACATGGATTAATTCGCTAATTCGTTGCACACTCGAGATTGTGCAGGGTGACCGCGCAACTCGGCAAAAAGGCGATATTTTAGCAGGAATTGGCCTCGCCCGGCTGCCTGTATGCAATTCCGGGTGGAAGATACAGAATTTTCCTGTTCCACAAAAAATCGCTTTAAAAACAAGATCAAACTATAGCAGTAGGTAACTGGATCTTTTAATACTATGTTATTCTAGTATATTCGATTTAATTATATTGGATTCTGAATTGAAGCTTCATCAATTGCGCTATATCCGTGAAGTGGCCAAGCAGAACCTGAACATTTCAGCCGCTGCCGAAGTGCTGCACACCTCGCAACCGGGGGTCAGCAAGCAGATCCAGCTGCTGGAGGAAGAACTCAAGCTGCAGATATTCCAGCGTAACGGCAAGCGACTGGTGGGTATCACCGAGCCGGGTCAGGCTGTACTGGCGCTGGCTGAACGCATGATATTGGAGATGGAAGATATCAAGCGCGTAGGTGAGGAATTCGGCAATGAGGATACCGGCTCACTGACCATCGCGACGACACACACGCAGGCTCGGTATCGTCTGCCGACAGCCGTCAAGCAATTCGTCGATCAATATCCCAAGGTCAAGCTGACCATACACCAGGGTAACCCGACGCAGGTGGCCGAGCAGGTCGTCAGCGGTGAGGCGGATATCGGCATCGCTACCGAGGCTATCAGCAATTACGACAAGATTCTTTGCTTGCCGCTCTATCGCTGGAATCGCTGCATCGTGGTTCCGCATGGCCATCCGCTATTGCAGGATGCACCGCTGACCCTGCAGAAGATCGCCCAATACCCATTGATTACCTACGATTTCGGCTTTACCGGCAGTGCGATCGTGACCGGTGAATTCAGCAAGGTAGGGCTGACCCCCAATATCGTGCTGACGGCGATCGATGCCGACGTCATCAAGACCTACGTCAATCTCGGGTTGGGTATCGGTCTGTTGGCCAACATGGCCTATGACAAGGAGCGGGATACCAATCTGGCCATGATCGACGCCAGCCATCTCTTCCCGGAAAGCACAACCCATCTTGGTATCCGGCGCGACGCCTACCTGCGCGGATTCGCTTACGACTTTATCCAGCTGATTGCTCCCGGCTATGATAAAAAGACCGTTCAGAACGCTCTCAAGGACTAGCTTGTCCAAGCTGAGCGTGATGTTTTGCCATCGTCGGCAGTTCAGGCCGACGGCTATTTGAAGGATGCAATCATGAAAATCCTGTCAGTCGCCCCCATGCTTGCCTTGCTCGCCAGCCTGATATCCCTGCCGGCCTGTGCGGCCGATGGTCGCCCCGCACCGATGCCGCCGGTCAATCCGGACAACGCGCTTTACATCGTGCAGGTGGAGCCGGGCGTCACGCATGAGGACATCGTCATCAGCCTGGATTCAGCAGCGCAGGGCAAGAACTTCGTCAGCCCGGCGACTTTC
>PHCM01000171.1 GCA_002842255.1 Betaproteobacteria bacterium HGW-Betaproteobacteria-2
CGCAGTTGGAAGAGGTCACATATGGGTAGGTGCCGTGGTCGACATCCAGCAGCGTACCTTGTGCCCCTTCGAACAAAAGCCTTTCTCCTGCATCATTGGCGGCATAAAGCTCTGCTGAGATATCCGCCACCATCGGACGTAGCTCTTCCATCTGTGCCATGGACTTAGCCAACTGTGCCTCATAGTCTGCAGGCTCGGCATTGAGATAATTGACCAGTACGAAATTGTGATAATCGAAGACTTCCTTCAGCTTCTCGGCAAAACGCTCAGGATAGAACAGGTCATAGACTCGCAAGGCACGGCGCGCCACTTTGTCTTCGTAAGTCGGGCCTATGCCCTTGCCTGTAGTGCCGATCTTCTTGTCAACACCCCTGGCAGCTTCACGCGCCTTGTCCAACTTGATATGGCAGTCGAGAATCAAAGGGCAGCCCGGGCTGACCTTCAGACGATTGCGAACCTGAATGCCCTCTTTCTCCAGACCCTTGATTTCATCCAGTAGATGGCTGACATCCAGCACCACACCATTGCCGATATAGCATTTGATACCATCACGAACGATACCGGAAGGTACGAGGTTAAGCTTGTATTCGCGCTGTGCTGCGCCCTGACCAATGACCAGCGTGTGGCCGGCGTTATGGCCGCCCTGAAACCGCACGACGCCTTGCGCATGATCGGTCAGCCAATCAACGATCTTGCCCTTGCCTTCGTCCCCCCATTGGGTACCAATCACTACTACGTTTTTCACCATAGATTTACCTGATACTTTTCTAATTTAATTCAGTAGTCCCGGTGCCGCGACCACCTGCCACTGCGTTCCCTGTTTTTCCAGCTTCCGATCACAACCAAGCTCCGCCCTGTGCTGTTCATGCCCCGGCAACTCCTGAATAACGATCTGCCCATCGGCACGCAAGGCCTCGATCACCTGCTGCAATCCAGGATCAACATCGCAAGGCGCGAATATCGCCATGGATTTTTCTGCAGGCGGCAAGGCCGTGACTACACCGCGCAGATCCAGACTGAAGCCGGTTGCCGGCCTAGCGCGGCCAAAGGCCTGTCCGACTTCGTCATAACGTCCACCCAGGGCGAGTGGGCCTGCATACCCCTGTGCGTAGGCTGCGAAAACAATCCCACTGTGATAGTGATAGCCACGCAGCTCGGACAGATCGAAACAGACATCCACACCCAAATCGGCCAGTTGCGCTCCAACGTGGCGCAAATCATTCAATGCCTGACGTATCTCCGCGTGAGCAGGTAGCACCTGCCCGGCCTGCTCCAGCATCTCGATACCACCGTTAAGCCGGGTCAAACTGCACAATGCATCACGAGTTGTAACATCAAGGCCTGCACTCAATTCCTTGACCGCCGATTGATCCTTGCTCTGCAAAGCAGCGTACAAGGCCTGCTCAAGCTTGTCGGAAAGCTTGTTCTGGTTTACCAGACAGCCAAAAATACCGACATGACTGAAGTCGATATGCAGCGACTGCACACCCATCGCCTGCAAGGACTTGACCATCAGACGCTGGATCTCAACATCGCTTTCCACGCCGGCATGCCCAAACAGCTCCGCACCCACCTGCAACGGCTCTCGCGTCTGCGCCAGACCATCCGGATTGGTTTTCAGCACACTGCCGGCATAGCACAAACGGGTAACACCCTGACGGTTCAGCATATGCGCATCGATTCTCGCCGCTTGCGGCGTGGTGTCAGCCCGCACGCCCATCAAGCGCCCGGTCAACTGATCGACGACTTTGAAGGTCGCCAGATCAAGATCATGCCCTACACCTGTAATCAGCGACTCCAGATACTCCAACATGGGTGGAATCACATATTCATAGCCATGCACGCTGAACATATCCAGCAGGCGACGGCGTAACGCCTCTATACGGGCGGCCTCTGCAGGCAGCACATCTTCAATATATTCCGGGAGTAGCCAATTGCGCATAGAAAAGCAGATTATCAGTTATCAGATGGTTGGAGAATAGTCGATGAAGCCTTATTTGACCACCAGCACGATCAGCAGGCCGAACGCCATGGAAAGCAGGCCGGCAAAGCGCAACTGACCATCTTTCAGCTCAATCATGCGCCGAAAGGTATCACGCCAGAACTGAGGTGCAACCAATGGCAGCACTCCTTCCAGCACCAGCATCAGGCCGAATGCCATGATCAGTGTTGTGGTCATGCCAGCCTCTTGATACTACTTGCGGCCTGATGAGTCACGCATGTACTTGAAAAAGTCGGAATTCGGCTCCAGTACCAGTACGTCGCTCTTCTCACTGAAGCTATTTCGATAGGCTTCAAGACTACGATAGAAGGCATAGAACTCGGGGTTCTTGCTATAGGCCAGTGCGTAGATCTCGGAAGCCTTGGCATCACCGGCACCCTTGACACGCTGCGCTTCCATGAATGCTTCAGCGATAATGATTTCACGCTGCTTGTCAGCATCCGCACGAATCTTCTCAGCCGCACCGGCACCCTCGGAACGCAATTCGTTGGCCACCCGCTTACGCTCGGCTTCCATACGCTGATAGACCGACTCGCTGACTTCCTGCGGCAGATCCACACGACGCAGACGCACATCCAGCACCTGTATCCCGATCTGACGCGAGTCGCGATCTGCGCGTTCGCGCAGGATATCCATGATCTTGGAACGTTCACCGGACACTACATCGTTGATTGTGCGCTTACCGAATTCAGCACGAAGACCATCATTCACAGTCTGAGCTAGGCGGCGCTCTGCCTGTAGCTCATCACCACGCACAGATACATAATATTTCTCGGGATCGATAATGCGCCATTTGACGAAAGAATCGACCAGCACGTTTTTCTTCTCACTGGTAATGAAACGATCGGTATCGGCAGAATCCAGGGTCAGGATACGATTATCGAAATAACGAACGTTATCGACCAGCGGCACCTTGAAATACAGACCTGGTTCCTTCTTGACGGCCACAATCTTACCGAGACGGAATACGAGCGCATGTTCACGCTGATCCACCGTAAATGCAGAGAAGCTGACCAGCAACAAGGCCACAACCAGACCGAGCAGCACGGTACCAAGATTTTTCAACAGGGGATTACTCATCATTTATTCTCGCAATTCCTTATCTGGTTTCGCGTTCACGGCTGCGGAATGCATCACGTGTGCGCTGGGCTTCAAGTTCGATCTGGGCTGCGGATTGAGCAGAAACCGGGGCGCTGCCCTGCTGTGGCGATGTAGTCGCTCCCGTTGCTGAAAGCAACTTGTCCAGTGGCAGATAAAGCAGGCTGTTGCCACCCTTTTGGTCTACGACCACCTTGCTGACACTGGAGAGAATCTGTTCCTGTGCGTCAAGGTAGAGACGTTGACGTGTCACTTCCGGTGCACGCTGATACTGCGTCAGTATCTGTTCGAAGCGGCTGGCATTACCTGTAGCTTCGCTTTCAATCCGCGCCTTGTAGCCTGCAGCCTCTTCCAGTAAGCGCGAAGCGGTACCTCTGGCCTTGGGAATGATGTCATTGGCATAGGCCTGACCTTCATTTTTCTGACGTTCAAGATCCTGTCCGGCCTTCACTGCATCATCGAAAGCTGCCTGCACCTGCTCAGGTGGTTGTGCATTCTGCATGGTCACACTGACGACGTTGATGCCGGTCTTGTAGCGATCGAGAATACCCTGCATCAGGTCTCGCGCAAGCACGGCAATCTCCTCACGGCCTTCATACAACACAAAATCCATCTTGGATTTACCTACAATCTCACGGATAGCGGTCTCTGCCACACCGCGCACATAACTTTCGGTATTACGGTTGTTAAACAGGGCCTCTTCAACATCCTTCAGATTGTATTGGACAGCAAACTGCAAATCGATGATGTTTTCATCGTCAGTGAGCATCAATGACTCGCGCAATTCCTTGCTGCGGGCGGAGCTGCCTTCTGCTGTCCGATAGCCGACTTCGATGGTACGTACCTGCTGCATATTGACGACCGTAACACTTTCAATCGGATACGGTATGTGCCAACGCGGGCCGGGCATGGTGGTTTCCACATGCTTGCCGAACTGCAGCACCACGCCACGGGAACCCTGATCCACGATATAGAAGCCGGTAGCAAGCCAGATCAGCGCAACCAGGCCGACAATCGGCAAAACAGGAGCGGCGCCTACATTGCACCCCGATGCTGGATC